>NZ_LKET01000016.1 GCF_001317355.1 Oxobacter pfennigii | reverse complement strand
ACAAGTTTATCTTCGGGCGTGTTGTCCCAATAGGAAATTACGTCAGCCAATCAAACTCATCATAACAAAAAATAGAGAGTAAAGATTATTGAAAATCTCTACTCTTATATAGTACGAATTGGAATTTGTAAACTTCGCGTTATACTTATTAGCCGCGGATTCTTCATTTATTTCTTTAATATCCCACAATAACATTATCAGTATGTTTCCGTAAGACAGCTATACCAAAGGTTTGTCCAGCCGGCTGCACCTTCGTGATAGTAAATAGTCGGGAGTGGTGGATTGAGCACATAATTAGCAGTTTGCGGTGCATCTCCTTCAAAGTAAATAGATTGCAAATTGGGACAATCATCAAATGCACAGTTCCTAAGAAGCGTTACACTGGCAGCAATCGTAACAGTTTTCAAGCTGGTACACCCCTGAAACGCATTGTCTTGAATTTCGGTTACACCGTCTGGAATGATAACCGAAGTTAATGTGGTGCAGCCCTGAAAGGCTCCGGTTTCCTTGAATGTATTTCCGATAGCGATCACTTTTTTCCCATCAATTTTCGCCGGTATTTTGACATCTCCGCCTTCGCCTGTGTATTTGGTGATGGTTACCGTATTATCACTGTTAACCGCGAACTGATACTCGCCAGGCGCTGTATCCATTGATTTACTGCTATCTGCTGGTGTGTCTGTCACCGTTTCCGGAACTGTTGGCAAGGCAGGAAGAGGTGAGTTTTCACTATTATCATCTATATTTACTGCCTGATTGTTGTTGCAAGCAGCAAGTGTCACACATAAAGCTATAGAAAAAATAAGGCTTAATATTTTTTTCATTTAACAAGTTCTCCTTTTCCACGCAGAAGGTTATATAAATAATATATACTACAAATTCTTATTTGTCGTTATCATACCGCATTAATAACAGCGTTTCCCACCATCCTTAGCCAAATATCCGCTGAACAACAATCGGGATGTAGATATGGAATGATTTTATAGAATCGTTCCATATCTACAATAAAATTATTTCTCAATTTGCTGTAACATCTTAAATACGGCCTCCGATGTCGCGCCTTTGACGTTGATTTCCACCAGGATATTCCCATACAGCACACCAAAGCGCATACGGGGATCGGATATATCGCCCGCGTCCGACACCTCATCGGCTCGCGCCTGAACAGCTTCCAGCGTTAACTCCTCGCTGGAGAAGATGGGATCAGTCACGATCTCCCGCAGTTCATCGGGCACAGAATCGGCGCGGGGAATAGGATAGAAGGAGAGATCGTAATTCCGCGTGTCGGCAACAGACGTGATCCGTACTTTGTCATCTTCTCCCAGAGTAGAAATGCGCCAATGGACCTCGCTCATACCCTTTGTCCACAGGGCGCTGAGGCTATTCCTCTCCTGATTGATAGAACGCACGGTGGACTCGAAAGCAAAGCCGGATGGTAGGTCCTCAGGCAGATACTTACCGAAATCAGGGTCTTCATATGCTTCGGTAAGCTCAATGGCTTTGCTTGGTGATTCAAAGGCAGATGCGTCCATCAAGGTTATAAGTTGTTTATCAGCTTGCGCATAACGTTCAAGGCTTTTTTCTTGGTCAACCTTACCTCCGGTTATCACAGCATCCGCTTCTGCCTCCATGGCAGTACCAACGCCGTTTTCCAGATAGACCAGCTTACGTACATGGGGCATCTTAAAATGTGCATTGGTCGGCAAAACTAAATCATCTATATGGACTTCACCATCTGTTTTGGTTACATTTTGCATTTGCTCGATTTCTGCCGTATTAAAGTGAGCCGCTCCGAAATAGAAGATACTGAACCTGTTTTGAAATTCCATCGTATCTTTGTTAAAGTAATAATAATCTGTCCGGTACGCGATGATTTCGTCCGTAGCGTCGTCCACTAAAACGCCTTGAGTTGTCGTATAATCCCCTCTGGGAAGAACGGGGTCGATAATGGATATGTGCAGGGATGATTCTATATCCTCCTCAGTAAAATGCGCTTGTTCGTCCCAATGGGAATCAATATTAAAATCTTGAAAATCTTTTTTCATGAGCCTTAACTTTTGCTTAAAGATGAATCCTTCCGGCACTTTTGCTTTATATTCCTGCCTGGTAATTTGCGATATATCTATGTCATGATATACCGCGCCGCTTTGTCTTTTGTTATCAGGTTTAGTAATAGCGGGACCGGTCGCTCCTAGTTGATGGGAAGAGTCGGTTATCGGCGTTACATTGTCTGGAAGCAGCCGCGGCACCGTCAACATGCCCAATAAAATCACGGCGAGACAGGTAAAGGCTGCAGCATATCGCCTAACCATAGTTGAACGGCGTGCAGGCCTGGTATTGGTGGCATATGATGTAAACCTGCGATGCAGGGTATCCGAAACCGATATATTATCCATATAATCGTTATATGCTTTCATAGTCGTCCTCCTTCAAGGCAGATTTGAGCTTTTGCCGAGCGCGGGTGAGTAGACTCCGAACGGTACTCTCCTTTTGCCCAGTCAGACTTGAGATGTCTTTCACGGAATAACCCTCGTAATAAAACAGGTGGATAACAGCACGGTATTTAGACGGTAAGGCCAGAACGCACTCCAGTAGCTCATGCTGTTTCGGCTCCTCGGCAGGATAGAAATCCAAAAGCGGCTCCATACGCTTCCTCCATGGAGAGCGGAGGCGGCTGTTGCAGAGGTTCACCGTTACTCTGGTGAGCCACGCCTTTTCATGTTCCACTGTTTCAAACGCAGGTGCTTTCTCATAGGCGCGAAAAAACACTTCCTGAACCACGTCCTCTGCGTCGGATACGTTCCCCATAACGGCGAGTGCGATGCGATAGAGCTTATTCTCATGCCTTGTCACAAACGCCTCGAAGTCCTCCAGCCGGCCGGACTTATATGACATGCACTCCACCTCCTTCACCCTATATACGCTTTAGACGGCAAAAAGGCTGCAAAGTATCTTAAAAAAATACCCTATTGGATTGGCTGAATCAAATGACTTGAACATCTTTATACAGGTATCAACTGGTCTATCCTTAGAAATAAGCAGGCCAAATCCCTTTGATTAGATTTAGCCTGCTCGATAAATTGTAATTTACTGCCGCTTTGTATTTATCAGCGCATTTTCTTCTATTGGGTGTTACCTTCTTTATCTATAAGGCATCATGATTCTTTTCGCTCAGTACCGTTATCAAGCGATCCTGAGTTAGCAATTTCATTTAACTGATTACGCTGGCATTAAATTTCCCAGTCTTTTCGCCTACGGCATTCCATCATCTATAAACATAGCGTTCAGGTTTTCCTTGTTGAAAAGAACCGTTCAAACCAAGCCGTAAATTTTGCCTTTCTTTATTTGAAGGGAAACATCATTTGAGAAAATGACAGTTCTCCGAATACCCGTAAGGTAAAGACCTCTTTGTATGGCTCATTCAGATTATGAAGCAGAACGTGTAATCGACTTGCCGTTTCTTTATTAAAATAATCTCTTTCTAAGTCTGATGTTATATCCGGGAAATCCGCATCTATATCTGGAGCCATCCGTTTTTGTTTTTTAGAAAGCGAGAAGTAAGTATTTTTAGCAATCTGGCAAAGCCAGACATATAATTTGCAGCTTCCTTTAAACTGGTCTATATTCCGCATTGCTTTGAAAAAAGTTTCCTGGGCAACTTCTTCCGCAATGGCCTCGTTTCGGCATAGAGTCAGCACATATTTATATACATCGGAAAAGTGCTCCGTATATATTTCTCCGAAATCTGTCACTTTCTCACCTCCTGTCCATAAGACTTCGTTATTATGAAATCGTTTCAAAAATTTTTATCTTTTTCATCTTGCATTTCGGGATAGCTTCAATATAAAAATAAAAGCACATATAAAAAGGGAAGCGTAGTCGAGCTTTTATCTGCCATAAGCTCCCCTTTTTATACAGGCTTCTTGTTTCAAGATAAAGAAAGCTGACGGTAGTTGACGCCTGCTTACAAGATAGCATGGTCTGCTGCAAGGATGTAAGCAGACGGGACAGAACATCCCTGCATTAACTGTCATCTGGAATTGTTTACTCGATAGCTATATATTTTGAATATTGCTCTTGAGAAGTGTCCGAAAGTTTCACATAAATTACATTTGGGTCTGATTCGCTATAATAAATTTCACTACCCGCTGATAAAGTATTTGATACAAAATTCTCTCGTACCATTGGCTCGTTTTGTGGAACAACCTTTTCAACTGTTCCGATGTAAACCGCTTCGTCTGGTAAGATACTGATAACATCGGCAGTTCCACCGTATAAAGCATCTTGCACATAAATCATCGGCCTATAATCGGATAATTCATTCTTGGCTGTGCCTTTTTCAGAAAAGCAAGCTGAAATCATAAGAACCATACTTACACCTATAAGAAACAAAGCTATTTTTTTCATATTAACTCCTCCCACAAATGTCATTCCCAATTATCAACATTGGCTCATAAAAGCAGTGGAATCAGTTGTCTGCAAGGGCAGGATATGATTTTACTTTCGCAAGCTCTACGGTAAAAGCATCTTCTTTGTCCTGCTTAACTCGAAGTGTTACAACGGCCCGGACTTCTCTTTTATCGTCATAGGCTGTAATCGTCAGCTCTGTAACTGAATTGTCAGGGACCCAATAAATCGTATTTGATCCCAGTGACGGTTCCTTGAAGTCTGCTATCAGATAAGCGACTTCTTCATTTCCCTCTGAGCTATCCAGGCGGCCTCATCCTGCTCATTGGTTTTTGCCTGCAAACGTATAAAACTAAATTTCTTCAAAAAATCAAGGGTAAACGCATAGGCCATTTTTTTATTCCCTGGCGGCACCGGCATTAATGTCATCTCCACTTGATTACCTTCTTGTAGTATCACAGGAACAGGTTCATCATTTCCCATCGCATATGTTGTTATGGTCAGTCCGGCCAGCGCAATATCGGTCCCGCCATGATCGTTCGGTATGAGGATGGGTAAAAGACTCAGGCCAAATGCTACAACCAATATTATTGCACAGGCTGCTATTACAGGCTTCCTGCGCTGAATAAGAAACCTCTTATTTTTCTTCTCAATATGTCCCGGCAGCAGTTTCTGGCCGTAACAATGAACCATGCCTTCTCATGTTCACGATCACGGAATGTAACAATAGACCTTATGTATTTTAAGAATACGGTTTGAACGGCATCCTCTGTATCAGCATGGTTTTTCAGGTGCATATAGCATATTCGATACACCATATCCATATTGCGCTCATACAGCTCGGACAACTCTTTATCCGTACGCAATAAAGAATTGTTTTCCAATGGCTCACCCCTTTCAATCAGTAACACGATTGAGAAAGCTAAAAAGTCTTATTTTATAAAAAAATCTTTATAAAAATCATCCGACAGACTGTTTTCCTATTTTAGATGATGCGAAATAAATAAGCAAGTATGTCAGAATCCACAGCAGAAGGGCTGAAAAGACTCGAGAAAGGAGCTTCCGACAGCTTTGCTTGTACTCTGTCTGCTTTAGAAGGAGCATATCAGGTTGTTTCAAAACCGTTGTTTTTTTAAACGACGAAGACGATTTTTATTTAGTCTGTATGGTTCTATTTAGATAGTCAGTTACATCAAGGTCAATTGTCGCCTGTCTTTTGTTTCTCGGGAATCTGCCTTTTATAGCGTTTTGCCAATAAGCCAATAATGAAACACAAGGTAAAGGTTAACATCATGAATTCCATCGTTCAGGCTCAAATCATCTTCAATAAAAAGTATTTTGTTCGTTAATTTTCTCTCCCATCTACCATAAATAAGAGCTGTGCATCAATGCCACACAGCCTTTATTTAATCCTTAAACTCCTGTCGTTATTCCTTGTAAAGCAGTTCTACGTGCAACTTAGCCAAAAAATCTGTTGCTGTCCATTTTTGACTCCTCCTTTGCTTTTAAAAAATATAGGCCGTATATCAAAATTGGGAATACAGCCTTCAAGTTGCCGGTAAAAATATATGTCCATAATGAATTTATGAAAGAAATAAGAAAATACGCCCTCCTGTTTTTTTGTTATAACCAGGGGGCGCTACTTTTTATTAGTTTTGTTTGTACGAGTGTTCATGTCTCTCCAGATTGCCGAAAGAGGGAGCATTATAGTTAGTCCAAAAAATATGCCATGATCAATATCGTCTTTAATTATGTATTTAGAGTTGATTTTACGAATAACAGTAATAAATAGCAAAAGCTAACCATACACATACTTCAATTAAGAAAGCTAAATTTTTTTATATCAGTTTCACATAGTCCTGAGCGCCATAGAAAAAGCGGTAAATGATAACCACTCTAACCGGCTCATCAACCTTATAAACTAACACATAGTTTTTGATAGCCGCTTTGCGGTAGGCTTCTTTTTCCAAGTGAGCATCATGACACCGTTCATACATAAGCGGATTGCTTTTCAAATAGCCATAGCATTTTTCCACTTCGTTGAGGAAATTTGTAGCTGCCATAGGGTTCGCGAGCTGGACGGCAATGTATGAGACGATATTGTCCAAATCCTTATGGGCAATCTCCGATACAACCAGCTTATACATTGTATTTTTCTCTTATGCTTTTCAAAGAAGCATCTCCATCAAACACCTTTCCCTCGGCTATTTGCATCTCGGCCGCAGCAAGTTTGTTATATACATCCAACATAAACAATTTTTCCTCGTACATTTTTACGCTCATGATAACCATATCGCCATAGCCGTTTTTGGTAATATATATCGGCTCAGTTGCCTCCTGACACATTTGAGAGATTTCACTAGTATTTTTTAAGTCTCGAATCGGGATAATTTTTGGCATAACCGTCAGCTCCTTTCTGTGGTATTATTATACCACAATTATACCTTAGTATCAAAAATATAACTTAGTATAACTCAATTTATTTGGTTTTCTTCATAGTTAATTTTTTTATCTTAAAAAAATTCTAATTTGGTTGTATATAAAAATCGTTTTCTACTTGCAATTCTCATATTTGTGAAAGAGATACGAAGATAATCAAAAAATTTTGTTTCAACCTTATATTTATCAAACCTTTCAATGTTAATTCTATTTCATTTTAAGTTTTTATTTTCAAACATACGTTCTTATCATATAATAAAAATAGCATACATGCACATTCTGTAAAGCTTTTTAGTATAAGCCCTGAGGAAAAAAGAAAATACTTTAATACCGAATACATTGCAGGTATAGAGTATTTAAACATTGTTAAAGAGTTAGTAAGCATTGATTTTATTCTGAGTAATGAAGTGTTAAATTGGAAAGATTTCTTTAAATATAAAGCATTATACAACTTGTTTACAGAATCCGATACTTTCGAGATTGTTCTAACCTCTGACAATTATATCTACAAAATTGATAATACCGCTTCTTTTACTATTCCTAACTTTTCTATAGATATGCTGGGAATTGATATCGATTTCAAAGGTTCTAATATAAAGGAAAAAATAGCTGAACAAATTCTTAAACAATTACAAGATAATAGAGAAAATCGAAATTTGTTTGACTTCGACTACGATTATAAGCAAATTTCAGAAAAGTATGGAAAGGAGTATCTAAAATATTATCTCCAACCATTCCATGATATTCAAGACATAAAAAAAGATTATATAGACGACTTTTTAAATACCTTGTGCTATATTTACCCAGATTTCTTAGGTGAATACTATAGACAATATATAGACATTATCAAATTACGAGCCAGAGAGTATTTGAAAAATAAAAACTAATTAATATACCTCTTTCCACAGTGTCCGGGTCATATAGTGGCGAGTAAAACGAGTTGTATAATTCTATTCCTAAAACATTGTACCCTTCCAGACCTTGTCAAACCCTAAAAACGACAAAAGCTCTGAATCGTTGAATTCAGGGCTTTTGTCGTTTTGTGGTGGAGATAAGGGGATTCGAACCCCTGGCCCCTTGAATGCCATTCAAGTGCGATCCCAGCTTCGCCATACCCCCATATTTATGTTTTTGGTGGTGGGGCGTATAGGACTCGAACCTATGACTTTCACCACGTCAAGATGACACTCTACCAGCTGAGTTAACGCCCCAATAATACATGTATAGTTTTCCTTTGCCAAAGTGGCTGTATACATTATTCTATATAATATTCTGAAAAAAAGCAATACTTAAATTAATCTAAAAACACAAAAGATACCCCCGTTATGGAGGTATCTTGCATAATCTATATAGATTTATTTAAAACACCATTTTTTCTTCAAGGAATTTTTCCAGCTCATCAATGCTGATTCTCACCTGCTGCATAGTGTCTCTGTCCCTTACAGTGACAGAATTGTCATTTAAGGAGTCAAAATCAAAGGTTATGCAGAAAGGTGTTCCGGTTTCGTCCTGCCTTCTGTATCTTTTCCCTATACTTCCTGCTTCGTCGTATTCAACGTTGAATTTCTTCTGAAGCTTTTCATAGAGACTTAAAGCCCCTTCATTTAATTTCTTTGAAAGCGGTAAAACTGCTGCCTTAATTGGTGCCAATGCCGGGTGAAGTTTTAATACCACCCTTGAATCTCCGTCGCCTAGGTCTTCCTCGTTATATGCATCCAATAAGAAGGCAAGGGCAACCCTGTCTGCTCCTAATGATGGCTCAATACAATAAGGCACATATTTTTCGTTTGTGAAGGGGTCAAGATAGCTTAAATCTTCGCCTGAATGCTTTGCATGCTGCTTTAAGTCAAAGTCGGTCCTGTCAGCAATACCCCAAAGCTCTCCCCAGCCAAAGGGGAAAAGGTATTCTATATCGGTTGTTGCGTTGCTGTAGTGAGATAATTCCTCTTTGTTGTGGTCTCTTAAGCGCATGTTCTCCTGTATCATCCCTAAGCTTAACAGCCAGTTTTTGCAGTAATCCTTCCAGTATAGGAACCACTCCATATCTTCGCCGGGCTTGCAGAAGAATTCCAGTTCCATCTGCTCAAATTCCCTGGTTCTGAAAGTAAAGTTTCCGGGAGTGATTTCGTTTCTGAAGGACTTTCCTATCTGTCCTATTCCGAAAGGAACTTTCTTTCTTGTAGTCCTTTGAACGTTTTTGAAATTAACGAATATACCCTGTGCTGTTTCCGGCCTTAAAAATATTTCTGCCTTCGCATCTTCTGTTACACCCTGGAAGGTTTTAAACATAAGGTTGAATTTCCTTATATCTGTGAAATTTTGGGCTCCGCACTCAGGGCATTTTATATTGTTATCTTTAATGTACTGAAGCATCTTTTCATTGCTCCAGCCATCCACCAGCGCGTCTTTATTTCCTGTTTCAACGAAATGTTCTTCGATTAACTTATCCGCCCTGAATCTTGCCTTACATTCCTTGCAGTCCATTAAGGGATCGCTGAATCCGCCTACGTGGCCGGATGCAACCCAGGTTTGCGGGTTCATCAATATTGCACAGTCCACACCTACGTTATAGGGGGATTCCTGTATGAACTTTTTCCACCAGGCTTTTTTGATGTTGTTTTTAAACTCCACTCCCAGAGGGCCGTAATCCCAGGTATTAGCCAATCCGCCGTATATCTCCGAGCCCGGATATATAAATCCTCTGGCCTTGCATAGTGCTACTATTTTTTCCATTGTCTTTTCTGTTGCCATACTTTCAACTCCTATTCAATGTTAGGTAACACATCGCCTTTTATCATTTGCGAGCCTGAGGCAGGCGAATATGTCCCCAAATAAAATAAAAAAACCTTACATCCCGTAAGGGACGAAAGGTTACTTCCGCGGTTCCACCCTAATTGACACAAGGTCCTCTTGAATTCACGTGCTCAAAGGCTCCTAATCAAAAGCTATATGCTCCCGGGCTCCCACCAACACCTAGGTCTCTTAAAGCAGTGATAACTGATACTTTTCCCTGTCATTGCACATATGAACATTTATCTAATATCATATCAAAATGAATAATTTTGTCAAGCAAGTTGTCCTATACTTTATTTTATCCAGATTAATTTTTTTCAATAATTATTTTATGGTCTAAAAGTATTATTTCTTTTATTTTTCCTTTGACCATTTTTCTGTCACCGAATATGTCTTCAATAATCAGAATATCGCCATCGGGTGTTATTTTATTTACATCCTGCAAGAGCAATTCATCTTTATCGCCATTTCTTAGATATGCACTGGCTTCACACATTTTTATCATCCTCCATTATCTTTAATTCTTCAATTATATAATCCACAAGATGGGGAAGAGGCTCGTTTTTTACTCCTACTATCTCCACATTATTCCGATTTAATGGTATCAGTATCTTTCTAGCAGGTGATTTTGCCACAGCCTCCGCCATTTTTGGAGTCAGCTCCCCTAACATGGAATAAGCGAGTACGATTGCAATGGGGCCTATTATTATATCTACCTTGTCGCTGTTAAAAACTATTGCGCTCTCTCCTGTTGCTCCTTCGTTAGCACCTGCCTTCAACATGGCTGATGTGGCAAGGGCATTGGTACCAAGTGCAAGTATTTCATTTTCAATGCTCAGTTTGGACCTCAATTTTTCTATTATATGCTTGCCTATTCCTCCGCCTTGTCCATCGATAACGGCTATTCTCATGCTGCTTCTCCTTAAAATCATTAGTTTGTCTTCTTATCTTTATATTACCCTTAAAAGGTGTCGCAATCAATCTATAAATTGTCATATATTCTTATGCCATAAGATGTTAATTCCCTTTCATCGGGGTTTATTATAACTCTTCCCCTGTTTCCGTCGACTATGAGTATATCACCGTTTTTTATGCTTCTTCCTTCACGGCCTGTTCCTGTTACGGCAGGTATGTTCATACGCCTTGCCATTACCGAAGTGCTGGATGTAGGTCCGCCGTTTATGGTAACAATGCCTTTTACAAAGGTGGGATTCATATTCAGTACATCCCCCGGTGTAAGGTCTTCTGACACAACAATGCATTCTTCTGTAATCTCCGAAAAATCAATAAAATTATACCCGGTAATTTTATTTAAAAGGCGGCATTTTATTTCTTCTATGTCCTCCGACCTTTCGCTTAAATACTCGTCATCCAAGCCTTTGACTATTTTGTTTATGTCCTCCATCATGCTTGTAATCGCACATTCGGCACTTATCCCCTCTGCCGCAATTCTTTCCTTTATATCATTTACAAGATGGGGACTGTTTATTGCCGATATATATTTGGTAAGCACTTTATGAACGGAATCACTCTTTGCCTCACCTAAAGCCAAATAGATGGAGTTTAACTCTGCGCTTGTCTCTTTAATGCAGTAATCCACTTTATCAAGCTCTAAACTTACATTTACGGTATTATAGATGTTAAATTTCATCTGATTTTTTATAAATACTTTTGCCTTTGATACTCCTACTCCTAATGAAACCCCGGAAGCTATCAGCATAATTTTCACTCCACAGTATAAATTTTGTTAGTATAATTATACCACAAAAGCTTATATTATGTATAATTATGAATACATATAGCATGCTTTAATTATTATTCCCTATATACACTTATTAATTAATTGGGTATACAAAAACTCCGGTCTGGTTTATGACCGGAGTCTCTTGTTTTTAAACAACATATCTACCTTTGAAACATCCATTGTATTTATTAAATCCGAAGGCTCAAGCCCTCCTTTTCGTGCCATGTTAAGCCCAAATAATGTGTCGTAGATACCTTCAATACTGTGAGCATCGGGGTTTATAGCAAATTTGGCACCGTATTTTTTTGCCTCTTTAATCATCTTCCAATCCAAATCCATCCTGTGGGGATTTCCGTTTATTTCGAGAATTACACCATAATCTACCGAAGCCTTTATAATTTTTTCAAAATCCATTTTATAAGGTTTCCGAGATAAAAGCAGCCTGCCTGTAGGATGTCCCAATATGGTTACATATTTATTAGACATAGCTTTTATTATTCTATCCGTCATTTTTTCCTCACTCATGGAAAATCCGGAATGGACCGAAGCTACCACATAATCAAAAAGCTCTAATATACTATCATCATAATCCAAGGCGCCATCCTCCAGAATATTGCATTCAATTCCTTTGAATATCCTCATATCTTTGCTGCTATCATTTAAAAGACTTATTTCATAGAGCTGCTTTCTGACATCCGACTCACTTAACCCCCTGGCATAAAAGGAGGATTTGCTGTGGTCCCCAATGCCTATATAGAAATATCCCATCGCCTTTGCCATAGAAGCCATTTCTTCAATAGTATTTATTCCGTCGCTGTAATTTGTATGTACATGAAATATTCCCTTTATATCCTTTAGAGTGACCAGCTTGGGAAGCTTATTATTTTGGGACTTTTCTATTTCACCTTCATCTTCCCTTAATTCCGGCTCTATGTATTCCAACCCACAGCTTTTATATATTTCCGCTTCGCTTCCTGCATTTAAAATCATTTCCTGGGAAACTTGAGATTTAATTTTATTTACATGAGTATTGCAGCCGGTGGTTTCAAAGAGTTTATATATGTATTCATCCGGGGATGCCATATATATATTAAGCATTATTCCCTCATTTGTCATACCGCTTATTTTATCGGATTCCTCTTGAAAGGATGAATAGAAATTCAGCTCTTTTATCCGGTTTAAAAATTCCTTTTTATTCTCCGTACAGATAACTATATCAATTTCTGAAATCCATTCCCATTTCCTTCTCAAAGTCCCCGATAGCTCCATGGTCTTTACTGCATCAAGCTTTTTTATTTCATTCATAATATTATGGGCTATATCATAGGCATTGCTGTATAAAAATTTACCCTTGTTTTTATTCAGGGTTTTTAAGCCTTCCATTATTTTGCCCTGACTCTTTTCTCCAAAGCCCTTGTAATTTAATAATTTGTTTTCGACACAGGCATACTCCAGCTCACCTAATGTTTTAATGCCCATGTTATAATGAAGGTCTCTTATTTTTTTAGGCCCCAGTCCCGGTATTTTTAAAAATTCAAATATTTCTTTCGGGGTGTCGTTCACCAGATTGTTATAATATTGAATCTCCCCCGTATTTACATATTCGCTTATTTTATCGTTCAAGGCCTTTCCTATGCCCTTCATATCCTTTAATCTATCTTCCTTTACGAGGGTTATAATATCCTCATCCAGGTTTTCAATTATTTTTACGCCGTTATAGTAAGCTCTAACCTTGAATTCATTCTCACCCTTTATTTCAAGGAGCTCTCCAATATTCTTAAGAAGTTTCGCCACTTCCTTCTTATTCAAAGCATTTCCCCCCTATATACAACTACATCTAATTACAAAGAGCTTTCCGGCCGGAAAATCTTCCTGATTTTAACGGCGGCGCTCCTTTGTAATTAGATGTCTATATCTGGTTCGTATTATAACCAAATCACTATTCTGCAACAGACTCGTTTATAACTTGCTTCCACAAAGTATCAGCTTTAACGGATTGACCTTTAATGATTCGAAGAAGATTTGCTGCTGTTGATTCCATCATCTTTTTTGATATATCGTCAACGTACATTACCGAGTCTTCATTTGTCTTGTTAAGCTGCTCTATAGTTATTTTATCGAGCTGGCTCTTAGGATTTGTATTTACGGATTTTAAACCGGATATTACATTATAATCCCTGAATATCTCCTGAGCTTTGTCGCTTATTAAAAAGTCCATAAACTCCATTGCTTCCTTTTCATGCTTTGTTTTGGAGTTCACTGTTATAACCTGTATAGCTGTCGCACTGTATTGGGATACCGGGCTTTCCACAAATATCGGAGCAATGTCAAAGGCTTTATAGCTGAAGTTATCCGGCTTTGTTTTTTCAATTTTTTCAACAGCCCAGGAACCCATAGGCAGTATTGCGGCCTTGCCTTGTACAAAAGCTTCGATTGAATCATTGTAAGTGTAATCAGCTACCCTTTTATTTATAGCTCCCGACTTTACAAGCTGACTTACAATATCAATGGCATCAACATAGCCTTTTATGTTTGTAAAATCCTCCCTGCTATTGGCAATAACAGCCTTCGTCAATTGCCCATTTCCTGCAGTCTGGGCTGCAATCATGCCAAAGAAAGTATTGAGAGCCCAGGGGTCCTTTGCTCCTATGGCAATGGGAGTCTGGATATTTTTCTTTAACTTATTGCAGACATCTATAAGCTCATCGAGGGTTTTAGGCTCTTCTATTTTAGCCTTATCGAACATGTCCATATTATAATACCACTGGGTTACATAAGGAAGATCGCCTAAACCGTAATATTTATCATCAACTTTACCGTAGCCCAAATTAACACCGTAATAATTATCGCTTATATTATTTGAATTTACCCAATCTGTAATGTCCTTTAAATTTCCGGCTGAAGATAATTCCATGACCTTGCCTCGCTGCAGGCCTATTATATCCGGCGGTGTTTCGGAATTCAATGCATTTAAAACCTTTGTATCATAATTGGAGCCGCCGGCGTTTAAGATAACTTTAATATTTTCATGGCTTCGTTCAAATTCTTCTATTATTTCTTTATAGGCAACAGCCTGTTCATCTTTTTCATAGAAGGTATAAAAGCTTAAAGTAACGGGCTTTGAACCCACGATAGGTGAATTTTCTATTTTATTCATACAGGAAGTCAGCGTCATTAACGCTGCCACAAGTATGGATATTAACTTTATTTTTTTCATTTGCTCATCCTCTTTCCACAGTTCTTTAACCATTATAATATTTTGGATTTGGTTTTAAAAGTTTTTTCAAGCTATTTAATATATAATTTATATTTTTATCCTTTGAATGCTCATATAATTATGGCAAGGACAGAACCCATAAGCATGCCGAAAAGCACTGACGAACCTGCAATAAGCTTAACGCTGCCGGCGGATATGGAAACAAGAGAAAATATTCCGCAGATTATAAAAATAATCAATATAATGAATTTTACCGACTTCCATTTATCCTTGTACTTTAATGCCAGGCTTATGAAGAAGTATATGATTGACACAAATATTAAAAACAGGCTTATGGAGTAATCCCTTATATTGCTTTCGTTTACTTCATATAATGTTCCTTTTGGACAAATGGACAAACCTATAATTAAAATAACGATAAAAACAGCAGTGATTATAATATCGGGTTTTTTATTTTCCTCTGTGTCTTTATGATAATAAAGCCGCATTAAGCTCACCTCTTTATTGCATATATAATAATATATAGAGGCTCTATATGCTTTGTTACAAAAATAATATTAATTGTTTGTCACTTTTGCTTATTCGGGAGCAATACGGGTTTATTAATAGGCTTGGGCCTGTATTTTTTTGTGGTCCTTAATAGAAAAAAATATCTCCTTATGGTTTTTATAACCTTCATTTTGCTTTTGCCCATCTTTTGGTCATATCTTAATATCAGGGGAACCTCCTTTATTATTAAGCCTATGTGATTGAGCTTTATAAGTATTTCAGCCATACATGTAAAGCCGCTCTCTTCTATAAAGCTGTCGGAATAATATGCATAAGCTTTCTTTATGGCAGTTGCACTGTACATCCTGTAACCGCAGGTGTAATCCTTTACATTTTTTATATTAAAAAAAGCATTTAAAAGAGTATTTGCTCCAAAACTGAACATTCTTCTTAAAAGTGATAAGCCAATCTCTTCTCCCCCTTCTTCATACCTTGATGCTATGACCACATCGCAGCCGGATTTCATTTTATCAAGCATTGAGTCTATAATCATGGGGTTATGGGTGTTGTCAGCATCCATAACAACGGCATAATCACCGCTATTGCAGATATTCAAAAAATAAAACAGCCCTGTATGGACGGCTTCTCCTAAGCCTTTGTTCCCTTCATGATTAAGTATTTTTATATTCAGATCCCCTTGCCATTTTTTCGCTTCTGACAGGGTACCATCTGTGCTGCCGTCATTAATTATGACGATTTCATACTTTAATTTTCTTATCTTAAAATAATCATTCATTGAATTTAATAGTTTGGGAAGGGCCTCACCTTCATTATAGCAGGGCAGCAATGTATATAGCTTCAAATTTATCATCCTTTCTTTAAACTTCAATGCATTTAATATTATTTGTAAATTTTCCATCATATATTAATACCAGCAATTAAAAACAGCAGTTTAGCTTGAATTAAACAAACGCTTTTATCCTGCATCCATATTCAAAACTACTTTAAGGGAGGTATCAAACCATGTTTATATCCTACAGAAGATTGAGCTATTTCATACTATTGACCTTCTTTTGCCTGATGATAAGTTTTTTTTACGACTCCGTCCTGAGGCTTTCTGAAAGCAAAAGCCCCACTATATTTACAATGAGCAGCATTATAGATACATATAGGTCAATATCTATTGATACCAATGGAAACGGTAAAAAGGATATTATAAACATATATATAGATAATAAAAAAAAGGAGTATAGCATCGAGATATTGAATGATGACGGAACAAGGCACAATATATCCAAAAGTCCTGAAGCAAAGACCTTTGGGCATTACATATCCTGGTGGCCTCTTAAGGTGACGGTAGCCGACATAAACATTGATAATATGCCGGAAATTATATTCCAGCTGTCCGAGGCTAACGATTCAAACCTTTCATATATTTTCAGATGGGATGGCCGAAGATATTCAAATGTATTGTCCGGCTCCTTTATGGGTATTTATCTTTTGGATGTAAACAAGGACAGCATTCCCGAAGTGGTGACAGAAGAGAAAGCATCAGGCAGGGAAGATGCATACAGCGCTTATACCTGGTCCGCTGAAAATTACAGTAAGGTAAATACAGACCTTGACATCATTCCGCGAGGATATGATAAAGTAAAAGTCCTCATTGACATGTTAAATACTTCATATGATGATAAAACCTATGACTTAGAAGTTTTAAGAACCTGTTTTACCGACGATTGGCTTAATAATTCTAAAAATATTCTTTACTTAAAAAGCTTTGCGAAAGATATTTTAAGCATTCAACTTCAGGATTACATAGGTGAGGATAAAGTGCCGGACGTTAAAAATAATCCTAAAGCTGTCCGTTGGGAACTAAGATTAATAGTATTCAGAAAATCCGGAGCTGAAATAAAGGTTGAAAATTATATAGCTGAAATAGAGACGCAAGTAAGCATCTCTTCCGGTAATACACATAAAATTGATACTATAAAGTTCAAGGGGCAGTAATTGCCCCTTTTATTCTGTGCTTCTACAGGCTGTATAAAATAAATGGTCAAACCGCAAAATCCTTTGAAACTATTACATTTTTAGATGGAGTGGCAAGTAAAACCCATATCTTTGATGGTGATAAGTATCATGTATACTTTGAAGAAGAAAAGCAATCAGTAATTACACCAGCAGTAAAATATAGTGCAGAGGATTCAAAGTATATAAAGGCTAAAGATAGATATAATAAAGACATTAATGGAAACAAAACAATATTATTAAGGGTAGACCAGGCTCATATGGGAATAGCACAAAGAAGTTTATTTCCTCAAGATATAGCTGCTTCGTTTTTACAAGACTATAGTAAGTGGGATATTACAGGAGAAGAAAAATACCTCAATTATGACGTTTATAAGGTAGAGGGAACATTAGAGTCATATTTATCTGAAAAATTAGGCGGTAATAGATTTAAAATGTTAGTTGAAAAAAATACGGGCATACTTTTAAAATATGAAGTATTCGGTGAGGACAATATATTAAATACAACACTCGAAACAACTTTATTTAAACTTAATGCTGATATAGATGATAAAGATTTTGTAAAGGAAAATGCTGCAGAATATACAGCAAAGAAAATGCCTGAACCTTCAGCAAAAAATAATTACAGATAGTCATTATGTAGCAGTAATAATGAGATAAAATCAAGTATTTTAGGGGGTGACCTTAATCTGAAAAGCAGCCCCTTTGTTATATCTATATAATTTATAAGTTAATAACATACTATAATGACGGTTAAAAATAACATTAAAATGATGTGTATTTAAGCGTCACTAAGATACAGGTAGGAGACATCCATAAATGTGATTCCAGTATATCAATGGATGCCTCTTGAATTATGCTTCTATTTTTTCTTTTTCTGCTGCCTGGTTCCACTTGCCGCAGCGCCCGCCCCATCTTGCTCCTACACGGTCATTTATGTAAATCTCCACCACTTCGCAAAGGTTTGAACAACCGCTGCATTCAAAGCTTCTGGTTTTATAATCAAAATCTATCATGTTAAAGCCATAAAAGCTTGTGCTCTTTTTCTTGCTTGCATTGGATTTTGCAATAATAGCAGCACCAATGGCACCCATCACATCATGATTTTCAGGTATATAAATTTCCTGGCCCAATTCCTGTTCAAAGGCTTTTTTCATGCCCTTGTTAGCTGCTACGCCGCCCTGAAAGATAATGGGAGACAATATTTCCTTACCTTTGCCCACATTGTTAAGATAGTTTCTCACCAGTGCTTCACAAAGCCCGTTTATTATGTCCTCTTCACTGTAGCCCAACTGCTGTTTGTGTATCATGTCAGACTCAGCAAATACTGCGCACCTTCCTGCTATTCTTACGGAAGTTGTGGATTTTAGGGCTCTGTCACCGAATTCCTCTATAGGTATGTTAAGCCTTGAAGCCTGCCTGTCAAGAAAGGAACCGGTGCCTGCCGCACAGACGGTATTCATTGCGAAATCCACAATTACCCCGTCTCTTATAATTATTATCTTGGAATCCTGGCCTCCTATTTCAAATATGGTCTTAACGTCAGGGTTTATTTTTAATGCTGCCACTCCATGGGAAGTAATTTCATTCTTCGTAACATCGGCTCCTACCATGACCCCTGCCAGTTGTCTGCCGCTGCCTGTTGTGCCCACACCCTGTATGTTTATATCTCCCAGTCTTCTTTTAATCTCTGCCAGGCCCGATTTAACTGCATTTATGGGTTTGCCTGCCGTTTTTAAATAAAGCTTCTCTACCGCATTTTCATTTTCATCCAGAACTACGATATCGGTACTCACAGATCCTACATCCAAGCCTAAATAGTATTTCATAAACCAATCACCTCTTTTTTTCTGCCTATCATATCTATAAAAGCCTCCAGCCTTGTCACATATCCTGATTCTCCCGTCAATTCATCCACTACAAGAGTCATACAAGGTATATCTTCCTTCTTTGATAACGTGGGCAATATGCTGCTGGCTACAATTTCCGGCATGCAGGAGAAGGGTAAAAGCTGTATTACTCCGTCATAGCCTTGTTTTGAATATAAAACTGCATTGCCTATGCAAATTTGTGCATGGCCCCCTATCATGGCTGGAAGATATGGTTTTGCGGCATCTATTATGGCTTTTTCCTCATTAAAGCCTACAAGCTTGGCAAATAGATTGGTCTTGATCCAGCCGCTGACGGTCATGGACCGATCAACCTCCACCCCTAAATCCCCCAGCTTTTCTTCTATATAAAGATTTACAAAAGGCTCAATGACTGTGTAAATCTCGCCTATTATTCCTATTTTTACAACATCTCTTTCACTATCTACCTCTACTTTTTCAAGCCTGTTTTTAGTCTCTTTTATCAATTCAAGAATTCTTTTGCTTCCATGTACCTTGAATACTTCCCTTTCGTATTCGTTGAATATGCTTTTTACCTGGCCTTTTTTAATTTCCCGGGGCCTTAGATAATACATGAGTTTGTTCATATCGTCCAGCTCTTTTGCAATCTCGTAGCCTTTTAAAAGGGCTTTGACACTTTTGTAAAAGGAATTTCCGTTAGTAAGCTTTTTAATTCTCCTTTTAAATTCCTTCATGTCCTCCCCGGGAGGATCAAAAACTATGACATCCACATCATAGCCCATATCCTTTAAGATTTCTTTTTCCACAATTCCGTAATACCCAAACCTGCAGGGTCCGCAGCTCCCTGTTATGATAACGGTATCCGCTCCCATTTTTATGCTCTGTACATAATTGCCTATATTAACTTTCAGGGGCAGACAGGCGGATTCAGGAGAATTTTTGGTGCCTATCTCCAGTGTTTTTTTGTTGCAGGCAGGCGGAATGACTATATCCACTCCCAAATCTTCAAGAAAACCTTTTATTGCCGCATATGCTTCCCCCATATGGGGAAATGTTGCTTTCATAATCTTCCCTCCATTTTACCATATCCATAAAGGCTTCCAGCCTTGTATCCACTCCGGCTTCGCCGCTGTGCTCATCCAATGTGATTTTCATATAGGGTATTGATCTTTCTCTTCTTATATATCTTTCTATGTAATCTTCCATTAAAGAATCAATGCCGCAGCCAAAGGAGGATAAATATATTATTCCGTCTACGTTTTTTTCTTCGAGAAAGGTTAAGCCGGTGCCCAGGATTTTTCGTCCGAAGGTCCAAAAATGCCTTTTGGGCATTTTGGATGCATTTAAATTTATCTTATCTTCATTTACCATTTCAGGAGTTATGGGCATAAAGCCTTGAAAAATAAGCTTGTTTCTTATACCCATGTTAGCAAAATCATCATAAATATTATAAGGATGACCCAGGATACCTATTTTTCTCCTGTTATCCTTTGTTTTAATATTTAATTTGTCCAGCGACCTTTCAAAATCACCGGTGGATTTTAAATTTTCTTCAAATACTCTGTGTCGTAAAAGGGCATTATAGTATGCTCTCATAACCCTTGCCCTGTCTTTTGTTATAAGCCTTGCAGCGCTCATTAAAGAGCTTTCAATGGTACCGGTGGTTCTTCTTATGTCTATTGTTGTATCTATAATCACCGGCAGATTTGGCACTGAATTTTTTATCATCTCAGGCAAGCCGCAAAATTTAGGACAAATATATTCATTTTTTGATATGCTGACAATTCTGGGAATGAATATACAGTCTACCTTGTTTCTCAATTCCATGACATGACCATGAAAAATTTTAACAGGCAGACATGCTTCATCAACACAGGTCTTTACACCGTAATTCAATATACTTTTATTGGTGCCGCCGCTTATAACAACCTCTGCTCCTAAATCTTCAAAAAAAGTTTTCCACAGCAAGTAAAAGCTGTAATACAATAATCCGCATGGTATGCCTATCTTCATGTTAACCTCCGGAAGGTTTTTTAATTACCTTATAAGTGTTTTCATAAAAAACATTAGTATTCTTTACTTTGCAGATAAAAAATATACCTTGTTATTCTTTACAATGTTCAATAAAAAACCCCATATATAAATGGTACAACCATTAATATATGGGGAGATAAGTATACTTTTATCTTTTAACATTTATTACTTTCCAGGTATTATCAATCTTTTTAAATCTCACCGTTTCGGATAATCTCTTACCTTTTTTTGTGAATACCGCTTCTATTCCTACATCATCTTCGGAGACTTCCTTAAAATTAATCTCTTCTATGGATATATCCGCAGCAGTTAAAGACCTTATGCTTTTAAGAAGGGTGTTGTAATAATCCAAATCAGACAGTGAGGCCAATTTCTCAGCTTTTTTATTATGCTCTGCTGCAACAAATTCAGTGATGATGGCAGTTAAAGATACCATGTCATCTTCGGATAGGTTTTTCGTATTGCCTGCATTGCTTTCCCCCGTAAATCCTGAAAGCATGCTTTCATTTTCCCCAGAAGGATTTGTAAGCTTGTATGCCATATACTCACCGCTTTTAACCCCTATGAATACGGAAAGTATTGAAAGGCATATCAACAAAATAAACATCCTGAATTTATTCCTGCGTTTCTTTGTTTTTTTAGCCATTTTATTAACCCCTTATGTGCATTCGCTAATAAATCTTAAAAATTTACCCTGTATTACAAATTTCGAAAAATTCATGCTAAAGATAAGTATATCAGTTTTTGTACAAAGTTACAAAAAAATAGGGATGCACTTTGCATCCCTGGGATGGGGGGTTTATTACAAAAAGCTTTTAATTTATTTAAAAATATTATTAGCCAAAATTAATAAACTTATACGGATTTTATTAAAATTTATACTACACCCTGTTTGTACATGGCATCTGCTACCTTTAAGAATCCGGCGATGTTTGCTCCTACTGCCAAATTGTCACCGAAGCCGTAATCATTAGCTGCCTTTATGCAGTTTTTATAAATATTTTTCATAATTTCCTGAAGCTTAAAATCCACCTCTTCAAATGTCCAGGACATCCTCATGCTGTTCTGACTCATTTCCAGTGCTGATGTGGCAACTCCGCCGGCATTGGCAGCCTTTGCAGGTGCAAAAAGTATGTTGTTAGTCTGAAATACCTTAATAGCCTCCGGTGTACTTGGCATATTTGAACCTTCACCGACAGCAAAGCACCCATTCAAAGCCAGCTGCCTGGCCGAATTTTCGTCTATCTCATTTTGAGTTGCGCTGGGCAGGGCGATATCGCATTTGATATTCCATATGCCTCTATGGCCCTCATGATATTCGGCATGGGGGTGTTCCTTCACATACTCGGATATCCTCTTTCTTTCAACCTCTTTAAGTTTTTTAATGGTTGCAATATTTATGCCCTTTTCATCATATATATAACCGTTGGAATCACTCATGGCAATTACCTTTGCGTTAAACTCCTGAAGTTTTTGAACAGCATATATGGCAACATTGCCCGAACCCGATACTACGACCTTTTTATCCTTTAATTCATAGCCTTTGGCTTTTATCATTTCATTTACGAAATAGACCAGTCCATAGCCCGTTGCTTCTGTCCGAACTAAGCTTCCTCCAAAGCTAAGACCCTTTCCTGTGAGAACTCCTTCGTAAGAACCGGTGATTCTTTTGAATTGTCCGTACATATATCCTACTTCTCTGGCTCCGACACCAATATCCCCGGCAGGAACATCAACATCCGCACCTACATATTTATAAAGTTCCGTCATGAAACTCTGACAAAATCTCATAACCTCTCCGTCGGATTTACCTTTAGGGTCAAAATCCGAACCGCCTTTTCCTCCGCCTATGGGGAGGCCTGTTAAGGAATTTTTGAAAATTTGTTCAAAACCTAAAAATTTAATTATTCCTATGTAAACCGAAGGATGGAACCTTATGCCGCCTTTATAAGGTCCTATGGCGCTGTTAAACTGTACTCTGAAACCCCTGTTAACCCTGACAATTCCTTTATCATCCACCCAGGGCACCCTGAAAATTACCTGTCTTTCGGGTTCCACCATTCTTTCAAGAATTCCTGCATCTTTATATTCTGGGTGCATTTCGATAACTGGCTCCAATGATTCTAAAACCTCCTGAACAGCCTGCAGGAACTCAGGTTCATTCAGGTTTCTTTTTTTTACATTCATAAGGACATCACTAACAATTGCCATGGTCCTTCTCCCCTTTCATATGTCTTATAAAAACACACATTAATTGTCACAAAATTTATATTTTTTATAACAATTATACATCATTTATCTTTATTTTTACACTATGCAAAAACCTTGTGAAACATTTTCTTTGCATGGATTTTGCTTAATTGAAACTGAAAATTAATTTTCTTGAATATACTCTTATTGAATAGTATCTTAAAAGTTCAATTCTTTAATGCATATTCTTGCAATCTCAGAAAAGCATTGATTTTGCGTTAATATTTTAAAAAATCATTTACAATTATGGTTAAGAAAACTCTTTAGTATAGGACAAGATTTGTGATATTATATATTATGTACTCTTTATACATATACAGGAATTACATATAAGATCAACGAAATTTTGTCTTTATATTTGATATTAAGCTTAATATATAAATTTTTTAAGGAGGATACCATGTTTAACAATAAAAAGAACCCTCAGACTATTGTTGATATTAATCCCGGCAGCAGAGCCGACACAACTATAATAGGGGCAAATTCATCCTTTGAAGGAAAGCTTGTCTCAACCGGTATAATCAGAGTGGACGGACAAATCAACGGTGAATTAAGCGCCGATGAAAGCATAATCATAGGAGAAGGCGGCAGCGTAAAAGGAAACATAAAGTCCAAAAAAGTAACAATTGCCGGCAAGGTGGAAGGAAATGTTGTTTGCAGTGATAATTTAGAGCTTACTTCCAACGGGAAATTATACGGTGACGTGGAAGTCAAGTCAATAAACATAGAAGACGGAGCTGTTTTCCACGGAAAGTGTTCCATGATGGAGCCTTCATTAGCCATTGAATCCGGCAAGGTAAAGCTGCTTCCCGATGATCCCGCCAAGAACGACAATTCTTCAAAATAATTACTTAAACTGATAAGAGCTCCCAGAATAGGAGCTCTATAATTTTATGATTATTATTGAACAATAACAAGATTCTAAGGTACCGCTAGCAATCTCTGAGTGCTATGGTGATGGGACTCTTATTTTTTAAAACTTCTTACTAAGCTTGCTATGGTGTAGAGCTGGCCGATATTATCAATAAGACCGCTCCTTCTCTTGCTTAAAAAGGGTTTCATAGCCTGAAGGAGTTGAAGACGCGGATCCCTCGGTGCCGCCCTAGGTGGCTGGAATCCCATGGGCTGCCCTTGAGGAGCTCCCGGCGCCGGACCTTGCTGCCCTCCGGGGAATCCGCCCATCTGACCTCCCATCATTTGTGAAACCTGGGACATCAATTGATTTATGTCCAGTCCATTTAATAATTGCCCTAAATTATTCATATTAAAATCACCGCCTGGATTGACATTATTCATATTATTTTCAGGATGTACGTCTTTGCTCGTACGGCTGGTCAATCCCACGCCTCCTTCCCACCGCATATTATATATGTACAGATTGGGTGCAATTTTATACACCCAAATGGATATTTAACAGCATACATTTGCATTTATATTAGCAGCGTTGTTATTATCGTTTGCATTATCTTCACCTAACAGGAACAACAGACCTATTATTGCTATTATAAACCACCAGTCATTTCCGAAAAATCCGCCATAAGGGGAAGCAAAGCCTGAAAGCGGTGCTCCAGCACCCGGATATCCATATTGGCCATAACCGAAGGAGTAACCGTCATCGTGCCTTCTTCTGGATCTTTTGCTTTTAGGATCGATAAATCCATATGCCTGAAAGCCTTTAGCTGCCGGAGACCCTCCAAAGCCAAACATGCCTCTGCCATAACCAAAGCCGAATATTACAACGACGACAATTAATATAATAAGTATTGTCTTGTTGTTACCGAATAACCCATTATTACCGCTATTATTTGTTGAAAAAAAACTGCCCAGATTCATACAAGAATCCCCCCATTCTAGGAGTTATGTATCTTATAATTCCATACTATGTTGCTTCTTTTTTATTGTGACAAATGATTATACATATACTTTGCATTGTACTAATATAACATATGCAGAAAATTTAGCCTTGGTATCATTTTTGCAAAAGAAAAAAGGCTTAATAGCCTTTTTTCTTAATTATACTCTGAAGGGTTCATCTATGCCCAGCATATTATCAAACAAACCCCACAGCTCTTCACGCCCATATTTAGTTTCGGATGAAAATAAAATCAATGTATCCTCTGCATCCATTACAAGCTTCTTTTTGATGATTGAAATATGCTTCTGATACTGGCCCTTCGATATTTTGTCAGCCTTGGTGGCAACCACAACTACCTTTTTATCCCTGGCTTTAATCCAGTCATACATAATTTTGTCATCGTCAGTGGGTTCATGCCTTATATCCACCAAAAGCACCACGCAAAAAAGGTTGTTCCTGGTATATAAATAATCTTCTATTATTTTGGACCAGGATGCCTTCTCCGTTTTAGATACCCGGGCATAACCATATCCCGGCAAATCCACAAAATATAAAAAATCGTTTATGTTAAAAAAATTTATTGTCCTGGTCTTGCCCGGGTCAGAGCTGGTCCTTGCCAGCCCCTTCCTGTTTACCATACTGTTTATCAATGAAGATTTACCTACATTGGACCGGCCTACAAAGGCAAATTCCGGACGGTCATCCAAAGGGTACTGGGATTTAAGTACGGCTGTCAAAAAAAAATCAGCTTTTCTTATTATCATCCAACCTTTACCCCTTTAAAATAGTATTTTTAAGAACGGTATCTATATTGTCTGCCAGTATGAAGTTAAGCTTTTTCCTTACATTATCCGGAATATCCTGTATATCTCTTTCGTTATCCACGGGAATTATTATAGTGTTTATTCCAGCCCTTTTTGCAGCTAGAGCTTTTTCTTTAAGGCCTCCTATGGGAAGCACTCTGCCTGTTAGTGTAATCTCCCCTGTCATGGCAACGTCTCCCCTTACAGGGTTATTGGATAATGCCGATACCATGGCAGTAACCATGGTCACTCCGGCTGATGGGCCGTCCTTTGGTACGGCGCCTTCAGGAACGTGTATATGAAGATCGTAATTTTTATGGAATTCCTTATCGATGTTCAATATGTCCGTATGAGCCCTTATATAGCTGTAACCTGCCCTTGCGGATTCTTTCATAACATCGCCTAACTGTCCTGTAAGCTCCAACTTGCCGTTTCCGGCTGCTACACTTACCTCCACAGGCAGTGTATCTCCGCCGTAGGCAGTCCATGCAAGTCCTGTAACCACCCCTATTTTATCCTTCTTTTCGGATACATCATATCTGTATCTTGGAGTGCCTAAGAACTTCACAAGGTTTTTAGGATTAACCTTTATGCTGTTTTTGTTTTCTTCCACTATCATGGTGGCAGCTTTCCTGCATATGGTGGCTAACCTTCTCTCAAGAGTTCTGACTCCCGATTCCCTTGTATATTTGTTTATAATATCCCTCATGGCAGCTTCGGATATTTCTAAGTTTTCTTCCTTCATGCCATGTTCTTTTATCTGTTTAGGAAGCAAATGCTTTTGTGCTATGTTGAGCTTTTCTTCCTCAGTATATCCTGAAACCTCTATTAATTCCATCCTGTCTAAAAGAGGCCGCGGGATGGTATCGGCATTATTAGCAGTTGTAATAAACATAACCTTTGACAAATCAAAAGGAAGTTCAAGGTAATGGTCTCTGAAGGTATTGTTCTGTTCCGGATCTAATACTTCCAGCATAGCATCCGCAGGGTCCCCTCTGAAATCCGAGCTCATCTTATCTATTTCATCAAATAAGAATACGGGGTTTTTTGAGCCTGCATGCTTCATGCCGTTAATTATTCTTCCTGGTATGGCACCGACATAAGTCTTTCTGTGGCCTCTTATCTCGGCTTCATCCCTGACGCCTCCAAGTGACATCCTTACAAAGCTCCTGTTTAACGCCGTGGCTATGGACTTCACAATAGAGGTTTTTCCTACTCCCGGAGGTCCTATAAGGCATAAAATTGGGCCCTTCATTCCTTCATTCAGCTTTCTTATAGCTAAATATTCTATTATTCTTTCCTTTACGTCTTTTAATCCGTAATGCTCTGATTCCAATATATCCCTAGCATTTTTAATATCCAGATTATCCTTTGTTTCCTTGCTCCAGGGCAAATCCAATATCCAGTCAAGATAAGTCCTTATTACTCCGCTTTCGGCAGACATAAGGCCCATTTTTTCAAGTCTCCCCAATTCTGATAGCGCTTTTTCCTTTACCTCTTTAGGAAGCTTGGCTTTATCTATTTTTTTTCTGTACAGTTCAATTTCTGCCTGCTGTCCGTCCTTGTCGCCCAATTCTTCTTGGATGGCTTTCATCTGTTCTCTTAAATAATATTCCTTTTGAAGCCTGTCAATTTGTTTTTTAACTTTGACTCCGATTTTTCTTTCAATTCTTAACACATCAAGCTCGTATTGTATCATTCCATACAGCTTATTCAATCTGTCCTTGGGTGAAAAGGCCTCTAAAAGCTCCTGTTTCTGTGCCTGCTTTAAGAAGATATATGAACTGATGACATCTGCCATCATTCCCGGCTCTTCAATATCAGATACGGTTACAACAACTTCGGGAGATATTTGGTTGCTGAGCTTTACATAATCTTCAAAAGACTCCATAAGCTTTCTCATTAAAGCGTCGCTTTCTGCATCCTTTATAGATGTGTCCTCTCTTTCAAGCACATCTACCTGAAAATAGGGCTCATGTTGTGTTATTTCAATAATTTCAGCTCTGCTTATTCCTTCTACCAGCACTCTGATGGTGTCTCCGGGGAGTTTTAATATCTGTTTTATTTTAGAAACAGTACCCACATGATAGATATCCTCTTCAATAGGATTGTCTATTTTTGCATCCTTCTGGCTGACCAGAAAAATGAGCTGTTCATTTACCATGGATTGTTCAAGTGAAAGAATAGATTTTTCTCTTCCCACATCAAAATGCAAAACCATATGGGGGAATATAGAAAGTCCTCTCAGAGGCAATAAGGGCATAGTTTTTTTATTTATTAGTTCAAGTTCTTCCAATGTATCCTCTCCTCCTTCCGAATTCCATATTATTCATAATAATTTAAATTCGGGCTTTATATATTATAACTTTAAAACCATTATTTTTCAATTATATACATCATTGTATTCATGAACCAGACAAATCTTTCAATTTACTTAATGAAATATTGTTAAAATCCTCTATTGCTGCTCTGCCGATAAAACGTCAACGCCTTGTATAGGGGTATTTATATTGGATATAAAATTACCTCCGTTGACTATGGAATAATTTATTACCTCTTTTATATTCGTCACGGGAATTACTTCAATATCCATATCCTTAAAGCTCGCCTGGTAATTGTCCTTTGGAATTATTACTTTTTTAGCCCCTGCCTTTATTGCAGCCTCGATTTTTGCGCCTATGCCGCCTACAGGCTTTACCATGCCCCTTATGGAAATCTCGCCTGTCATAGCAACCTTGTTGTCTACGGCCTTGTTGGTTATGGCACTGTATATGGCAGTTGTTATGGATATTCCCGCTGAAGGTCCATCAATTGGGACACCTCCCGGAAAGTTGATATGAATGTCATAATTTCTCGGGTCTTCACCCAAATATTTTCTTATAACGGTAATTACGTTGTCAACAGAACCTTTGGCGGTGCTTTTCCTCCTGAATTTTCTGCCGTAGGAACCGGTTTCTTCCTCTTCCACAATTCCCGTAGTTATTATTTTTCCTTCCATATCATTGGCTTTAATAGCTGTGGCTTCTATTTCAATTAAAGTTCCCATATTTGTTCCATATACTGCCAGTCCGTTTACATATCCTATCTGGGGATTATCCTCAATTTTCTTTTCCGGTCTTCTGTTATACTGCCCGCTCTCAATTACCCATTCGATATCATCGGCGGTAATATCCTTGCGGCGGTCATTTAAGGCAATTCCTCCTGCATTCTGAACTATATTAACAGCTTCGCGTCCATTACTGGCATATTTTGAAATTATCTTTATACCTTCTTCTGATAAGTCAAAGCCGCCTTTTTTAGCAGCATTTTTAGCTATAACTTCAATCTCATCAGGTAATAAGGCTCTGAAATATACTTCAACGCTTCTTGACCTTATGGCCGGAGGTATGTCTTCCGACGTCTTTGTAGTAGCACCAACCAGGCGAAAGTCAGCCGGCAGCCCGTTATCAAATATGTCTTTTATATGCACAGGCATGTTTGGATCTTCAGTATTGTAATATACGCTGTCCAAAAACACCTTTCTGTCTTCCAAGACCTTTAAGAGCTTATTCATCTCAACAGGGTGCAATTCCCCTATTTCATCAATGAATAGAATCCCTCCATGAGCCTTGGTCACAGCACCTGCTTTAGGCTGAGGTATACCTGCTACTCCCATAGGTCCTGCCCCCTGATAAATTGGATCATGGACTGAGCCTATAAGGGGGTCTGCAATACCCCTGTCATCAAATCTCACGGTAGTAGCATCTATTTCTACGAATTTTGAATAGGATTTAAAAGGCGATAGGGGATTTTTCTTCGCTTCTTCCAATACCAGCCTTGCCGCTGCCGTCTTCCCCACACCCGGCGGTCCATATATTATAACATGCTGGGGATTTGGGCCGCATAGAGCAGCTTTTAATGCTTTGATACCCCTCTCCTGGCCTATGATCTCATCGAAAACTGAAGGCCGTGTTTTTTCTGCTAAAGGTTCCGATAGTGCTATAGCCCTCATGCGCCTTAATTTATCTATTTCCTTTCTGCTTTCCTTCTCAACAGAAATTTTAGTGGATTGCTGGCTTCTTAATAAGTTGAGAAAATACATTCCTATAACCACTGCAAAGAATAAATTAACTATCATATATATATTTCCTGCCAAAACTATACCCTCCAACCATTTAGTGATTATTCTTATTATGCTCAAGGAGGCTTAATTTATCCCTAAATTAAAAAACTCTTCCAATTTTTTTGGAAGAGTTTTCATCTTTATGATGCTGATTCTGTTCCTTTTTTAAGTTTACCCGTCTTCTTAACAGGCTTTTTAAGCGACTTTCTGGTTCCTTCACAGAATTTCAGTTCGGGAGACTGCAATTTTAGGACTGTATCCTTGGTTATAGTGCATTCTTCTATATCTTCTCTTGAAGGAATATCAAACATTACTTCAAGCATCAATTCCTCAAGTATCGCTCTTAAACCTCTGGCGCCCGTCTTTCTCTTCATCGCCTCATCAGCAATGGCATCCAAGGCCCCTTCGCCGAACTCCAGCTTAACATTATCAAGCTCAAAGAGTCTCTGGTACTGTTTAATAAGAGCATTTTTAGGCTCTGTCAGTATATTGATTAAAGCTACCTTATCTAAAGCTCCAAGTGTAACAACTATTGGAAGCCTTCCCACAAACTCCGGAATAAGGCCAAATTTAAGCAAATCTTCAGGAAGAATATCCTTTAATATCTCACCGATATCCTTTTCGGTTTTGCTCTTTATTTCAGCTCCAAAACCCATGGAGCTCTGAAGGGTCCTTCTCTCGATAATCTTTTCAATACCGTCAAAGGCTCCGCCGCAAATGAACAGAATATTAGTGGTGTCTATCTGGATAAATTCCTGGTGAGGATGTTTCCTGCCGCCCTGGGGAGGTACGCTGGCAACTGTGCCTTCAAGTATCTTTAACAGAGCTTGCTGGACACCTTCACCCGATACATCCCTCGTTATGGAAGGATTCTCGGATTTTCGGGCTATTTTATCCACTTCATCGATATATACAATGCCTTTTTCGGCTCTCTCAATATCGTAATCTGCATTTTGAATCAACTTAAGCAATATATTCTCAACGTCTTCACCGACATAACCAGCCTCGGTAAGAGAGGTTGCATCAGCTATTGCAAAAGGTACATTCAGCATTTTTGCAAGTGTCTGGGCAAGTAAGGTTTTACCCGAACCTGTTGGGCCAAGGAGAAGTATATTACTTTTCTGAAGTTCAATATCTTCGTCTTTTCCGCTTAAATTTATTCTCTTATAATGGTTGTAAACAGCAACAGCGAGGGAAATTTTAGCTCTATCCTGACCGATTACATACTGATCGAGATATTCTTTTATTTGCCTGGGCTTCGGAACATCTGTCAGATCTAATTCAACATCTTCTTCAAATTCCTCCGCAATAATCTCTGAACAAAGTTCAATACACTCGTCGCATATATATACTCCTGGCCCTGCAATCAGCCTTCTGACCTGATCCTGGCCTTTACCACAGAAAGAACACTTTAGCTGTTTTTTGTCATCAAACTTTGACATTTCAACACCTCTCTTGGCTTAATTTGCTATCTATTGGTTATTACCTTATCGATAATACCATATGCTTTTGCTTCTTCTGCAGACATAAAATAGTCTCTTTCAACGTCTCTTTCAATTTTCTCAAGAGGCTGACCTGTTCTCTCGCTCAATATGGAATTCAGGCGTTTTTTCATCCTGATTATATGTTCAGCATGTATAGCAATGTCCGTAGCCTGACCTTGAAGGCCGCTTAATATCGGCTGGTGGATCATTACTTCTGCATTCGGGAGGCAGTAACGTTTCCCCTTGGCACCTGCATTTAACAGGAATGCACCCATAGAAGCAGCCATACCCACGCATATGGTGGAGACATCAGGTTTTATATACTGCATTGTATCATAAATTGCAAATCCTGCAGTGATAGAACCACCAGGACTGTTTATATATAAGGATATGTCCTTATCTGGATCCTCTGCTTCAAGAAATAAAAGCTGGGCTACAATCAGACTGGCAGAAACATCATTTACATCTTCTCCCAGGAATATAATCCTATCCTTCAGAAGCCTTGAATAAATGTCATAGGACCTTTCTCCGCGGTTTGTTTGTTCAACAACAATAGGTACTAAACTCATTAGTAATCCCTCCTAATAACAATAAGGATTTTTATTACCCGGTCGTTATAACTATTTTAGCACTCTTTTTTAAATACTCAAATATTATTTTCTCTAATTTATCAATTTATGCAGCCGTTACAGCATTTTGAATAAGAAAATCTACTGTTTTATTAGCCGCAACATCACTCTTTATAATATTTCTTTCTCTTTCCTTGATGGTAGCCTTGAATTTATCGGCCTGCTGACCGTACTGCGCAGCCATTTTTTCAAGTTCAGCCTGTATTTCTTCTTCAGTAACATCGAAGTTTTCTATTTTGCTTATTTTTTCTATAACCAGGGCTGTCTTAACCTTATTAAAACATGTCTCTCTATATTCTTCCCTTATTTGCTCTTCCGTAGTATTCAAATACATAGCATACTGTTCAAGAGTAATGCCCTGATATCTTAACCTATATGATAATTCTTCTATCATATAATCTATTTCTTTTGTCACCATGACTTCGGGAATATCAGCCTTTGCATTTTCAACGACTTTTTTAATAACAGCATCCTCAAAATCCCTTTTTGCCTTTGCATCGTTGGTTTCCTGAAGCTTTTTCCTTATATCCGCCTTTAATTCATCTAAGGTTTCAAATTCTGAAACATCCTTTGCAAATTCATCATCCACCGGAAGAAGTTCCTTGTATTTTATTTCATTAATTTTTACTTTGAAAACAGAAGGCTTTCCTGCCAGGTTTTCCGCCCTGTAATCTTCAGGGAAAGAAACGTTAACCTCCACCTCTTCACCTGTCTTTTTTCCGATAAGCTGCTCTTCAAATCCGGGAATGAAAGTACCGCTTCCTATTTCTAAGGAATAGTTTTCACCCTTTCCGCCTTCGAAAGCCACATCATCAACGAAACCTTCAAAGTCAATGACAGCTGTATCGCCGTTTTCTGCAACACCATCCTCTTTTGTAATAATTCTGGCATTCTTTTGTCTCATGGCATCAATCTGCTTATCTATATCTTCATCTGTCACCGGATATTCCACTTTGGCTACTTCCACGCCTTTGTACTGTCCTAATTCAACTTCGGGCTTCACGGTAACAGTTGCTGTATATACAAAATCCTTTCCCTTGCCGATTTCCTTTACATCTACCTGTGGCCTGTCAACAGGTTCAATCTTGCTGTCATCAATTGCCACAGGGTAACTTTCTTCAACGGCAAGTTCCATGGCATCCTCATAAAATACTTCCTCACCGTACATCTTCTCAATTATTTCCTTTGGCACCTTGCCCTTTCTGAATCCGGGCACATTAAACTTCTGCACGTTCTTGCGATAAGATTTATCAACATATTTTTTAAAATCCTCGGAAGGTACAGTTATCTCCAGAGTAGCAGTATTATTTTCTAATTTTTGCATATTTACGCTCATTTGTTCTTCCTCCTTTACATAAGCGGGGTGGATTCTACTGGGTTTATAACTAGATAATTATATCATAATTATTGACAATTGCCAATTTATAATACAAAAAACAGCAGTAAACCGCTGGTTTCAGAAAATATAAGATAAAGGGAGTACAATAATTATATATGCTTGATGAAAGGCTTATATATTCATTTTTATTTTAATTAATCAATAGACATGCAAAAAACACTGTCCCTGTCTTTTTTGCCGTCAATCCATAATAAATGTCTTTTTGATGCTGTGGGAATAATTAAACTGCTGTAATCCTGCAGGGTTTTTATAGTTTTCATATTATTTATATCATAGATGTGGATATCAAACATATAAGTTTCATGGCCATCTTTTTTTACTGTCCACACCAGGGTATTATCTTTTCCCTTATATAATTCTATCCATTTATTGCTTTCATAAATCTTTATAAGCTGTCCATTTAATATATTATATGAATAAATATAGTGTTTATTATTTACGCAGCTTTGGTAAACTATATAACCGTCTGCCATAATGATTTTGTTTATATAACCTCTTGAGGTTATGACCAGCCTGTTGTTTTTCTTTATATCATAAATTACAATCAGGCATTTATCTCTGAATATCTGCAGCCAGCCGCAGTAGCCATATCCTATTACCGGAGTTCCGAAAATATGATGGTAGTTTCCGATTGACTTTTCCTTATTTTCATTTATATCAAACAGTATTATTTCGTAACCGCGCTTTAATACTATATTATTTTCCCATATTCCGCCCAGGATTACATTGGAGCTTGATAATTCTATCTCATCAAGTTCCATGGTGTTGGTATCCATTATCCCAATTCCTCTCTTGTTCCCTGAGTACTCAAAAACTATTTTGTTATCGTAGGAATGGACGTTAAAGCATATGAGGTTTTTCATATTCAATATTCTGGTTTTGTGCGTAATAACGTTATAAACTGTAATTTTACTGTTATTTAACGAGTTTTGAATAAATACCGCATTATCAGCCGATAGCACCGGCTCTTCGATTTCTTTCATAAGCCTTGCGGGAAGAATCCTGTTAAAGCTTAAGTTCCACATTTTTTCACCACCCATTAGCGTTATTAGCCCTCGGCATAAAATAACTTGTGTTTTCTCACTGCAATATATTCTATAAAAGTTTTACCTGTGAATTTAAGTTTTAGACAAAATAATAACCCCCTTGTAAAAACAAAGAGGTTAACCGAATATTCCCATATATTTTATTATAAGGCTTCGTAAGATAGGCGCAATAAATTTCCCGCATCCCTTAGTTCGGCATGATTTAAATAATTATTTCTATATACTTCAATTATGTAATTTCCGCTATACCCGTAACTTTCAACAGTTCTGAAGAAGTCCGCAAAATTCATGTCTCCATTGCCCGGCAAAAGACATGAATTTTCACTGTTGCTGTCGCTAATATGAATATTTATAAGCCTATCTTTATATATCTTTAGATAATCTTCAAAGTCAAAATTGCTTTTTCTGGCCTGTTTGACATCCAATGTAAACTTAAGATTATCCGATTTTATATGCTCTAAAACCCTGCCTATAAAGTCAGGATCATGGGAGCTGCACCAGGCCACATTCTCCCATGCAAGGATAATGCCGTAATCCTTCGCCGTCTCAGACAGCATATCCATATGTTCTGCTATTTTTTGGTAATCAGTTATTTCATCGGCAAACTGCCTTAATCCATGGAAAACATAGGATTTAGCCCCCAATATTTTTCCGGCATTGCATATACTTTTAAATATTTGGTACATATCATCTGCCCTTCGTTTATAGGCATCAAAAAGATGGGGCTCAAAGGTACCGGCAAAGGCATGAACGGAATTAACGCTTATATTATATTTATCGCACTTTTCCCTTAATGCCTTGCAATAATCTTCTTTATATTCATAGTAGGATTCCAGGAAAAATTCCATAATATCAAAGCCTAAGCTTTTGCATATTAAAACAGTATCTTCGGTAACTACTTCAGGATAAAAACATGCAGATGATATTCCTATATCCATAATTTTTCCTCCGATATTATATATAAATACTTCCATTTATATTCTTTTAAGCAATCCTTTATGCTAATTATAGTATTCTATATATAATACCATATCATTTTATTTACAATTTATCTATCTCATCCTGCTGAATACATATTCTTCGTCACCAAAAAACATATTGTTTATTCCCTCATCCATGCTGCATTGAAAAGCTAAAGCCGCCCAGCAAGAGGAGGATACGGATTCCAAATTAACAATATCTATTTTATTGTCCAGATTGGAGCTGTGGGGCACCCCCCGTGGCAGAAGACTTGTGGATACAGTATTTTGAAATTCCTCGATGTTTTTAAGTATTCCACCGGCTCTTTCTGCTTCATTGAATTTCAATAGAGCTATAGATGCTTTGCTGGTCCCCTGACCCCATATATAGCCTCCGTTTCCCTCAGAGTCATCTATTCTATATCCTTCTGTCGCACCTATGTCCTTATTTAACTTATCCAGAGCTTCAATTAACTGTGCCGCCTCATAGCTTATTTTATCACTTTGGTTTAAAGACAGCACCGTCATGGCGCCTAATAGTTGGGAGTCTAAGTTTAATCCGCTTAATTTTTCCTTCCCTGAGTAGCCCTTTATAAAGACTCCGTTATCATAGCAATTACTTATGATCCAATCCATTATATTATATGAAGCAAAAAGCTTTTCCCTGTATTCGTCGTAATTGGTATTGATATTGCAAAGGGCATAATCCCGCAGTGCAAAATATCCGTAAACGTTGGTCCTCATGGTGCGGGTTCCATCTTCTCCCACTATTGTATCATACAGGCCTTGACTTATATTATCCGTTTTTTTCAATATGTAATCTGCCGACTTTTTCATCGCATCTAAAAAACGTTCATCCTTATTTTTAATGGTATAATACGAATAGGCATATAAAATAAGAGAATTGTTGCCTGTATCAGTTGATATGTAATCCTCTCCGTTTACCTTCATTACTTTACCTGCGGTATCGTAAAAATCATACCAGGAACCGTCGCTGTTTTGAATTGAGGATAATCCCTCCAGAATACTTAAAGCTCCATTATTCGCTTCTTCAGTGCCATGATTAATTAATGTGATGGCCGCAATTGCATTATCTGTTGCGTAAGATCTTCCTTTTAATGCTCCTCCAATTGCATCGTCTACAACCCTGTAGCTTTCTATTAAGCTTCTCTCCTTTTTTTGATTTATAATAAAATTTATTATTTCATCGTAGGCTCCTCCCTCTTTTATTGCCGGTACCTCTTCATTATTTTCAGGAAATGTAACCGAGCTATTATCAGCTTCACTTTCATTTGAATCTGGGTTTATTATGCTGGAAACCTCTTTGTTCTCAATAAGCTGTGTAATAATTTCCTTGACGTTTATATCAAAGTAATAGCAAATACAGGCTATAAAAAAAATAACAATAAAAATCTTTGTCAGTGCTTTCATTTTTTCATCCCCCTTTTATTCTCATAGTATCTTATACTCGGTTTTGAAAAAAATATGACTGTTTTAAATTTTTTATACTGCTCCAAAAGCTTAAGCTCAAAGAAAAAGGTGCCAATGGCACCTTATTGAAGTTCGCTTAATGGCAGTGCAACATATTTGCTGCAGGCCTTATGCTGGTCAACTTTGATATTATTCTTTTGGCATTCTCCTTCGACATTGTCAAAGGTTTTAAAATAGGCACAGCTTTTACAGGTTCCATAAGCTATGGATTCGCCGGATAGCGTCGGCCTGTTTTCCAGATAAAACTTTAGATAATAAGTATAAGCGTTTTTATAATCTCCGCTTTTTTCACACTTTTTTCCTTCAAGGTAATCATTAGTTATTGGTATTCTTGATAAATACCTGAGTGCCGTTTTAATAAAAACAACAGCGTGTTTTATATCTTCCGTATTTCTGCACATATAGCTTGAATATTCAAAGCAATCTAAGAGGTATACATCCCTTATTGGCGTTTCACCTGTTGCAGGATAGGCTTTTTCATATAATTCATACCGGGACGTCATAACCTTGTCGATTATCTTTTCAAATTCACTTTTTCTTCCTTGGATAAGATATCCAAAGGCTCTTCTTAACCACAAATCCTCTATATAAGGTATTTTTGAAATTCCGGTATTATCGGCTAAGATTAAGTCTTTGGACCAGTATCTTTCTGCAATATCCAATGCCCTGTATGCTTTATTAAACTTTTCCTGTTCAATGTAAGTTTTGGAAAGTACATATAAATTCCAAACACCAATGCTGGTTTCCTTTATGTCCTCCTTGCTTAAATTGGCCTTTTCAGCTATATCCTCACTGATACGTACGCTTATATCAAAGCTTCCGCAGCTTCTGTGCAGCCCTCCTATAAATGAAATCATTTCCATGTTCTGCGGATCTTCCAGATATATATCTAATAAAACAGAAGGTACCTTGCCTCTTAGTGCAGTTATATCATAAAGTTTAAACCTTCTAGATGCCCCCAAATATATCACTCCTTCAAGAAATTAGATAAAAAGATTGTATATACTACTATAGTATTCAAAAGATACGAAAATGCGAAACCCTGCCTTAAATTTAGGCAGGGTTTATTTTTGAATTTTAAATTAATGAAACTCGACTGAAATCACATCATCACCTATATCCACTAAAACCGCATTGTCGGCAGTCCACTCCACATTGCTGTTTTCTGGAATGGATACTGCTGAATTGATTGGATAGCTCAGGGTTTCCACAGAATCTTCATGGAAATTTATGACTGCGATTATGTATTTCCCGTCAGATTGTGACCTTGCAATATATGCGTATTTTTCACTGTCCTGATACCATTGACCATAGCCTATATAGTTATAGCCGCTGAGCCTTGGTATTGACCGTATTCTTTTGCCTGTCCCATCCATAATATAAAGCCTGCTGTAATCGGGTTTACCATCGCTCGCCGTCTCAGTACACATTATTTTCGTTCCGTCAGGTGTCATACCTATTATGAAACTATTCTTTACTTCTATATTTTCATATGAGCCGTCGGCAGTATTAATGGCAGCCATAATATCTGCATCAAGTACCAATAACTTCCCGTCATCTCTGTTTCCCAATACCTTGAAATCTTCATTTAACGGGGTATATACCTTTGTCATTCTTCCTGTCTCAATCTCTATTTCCCATATGGATATTTTAGGATTGTTCGAAGCATCGGGTAAATTAGAAAAAAATCTTATTTTTCCATCGGAAGTAAACTCCGGTTTGTCAGCCCATATGTATACAGGATTATTTCCTGTAACAATGCTCTTATTAATTCCTTCATATACATCGGGAGTTATTTTACTGTTGGTGCCGTTGTTAAAAAACGCCCAGATATGGCCATCTTTGCCTATGTATGCGGCAGTAGTACCGCTTGACAGTATGTCATATTTGCTTTTATTGCTCACGGGGTGGATGGCGTATATTTTCACTATATCGCCGGTTTTTAAATATTCAACAGTTATATTGTCATCCCCCGGCAAAGTGAGGTTGTATTCTCCGAATCTGGTATCCTGGGAATTATTGACGGCGCTCTCACCATCTTCGCCAATTTCAGACAGTTCTTCACCATTATCATTCAATTTTGAAGGATTATATAAATTGCTTACATATACCATCCCTATTATTGCAATTAAAACCATGGTAACGGCAATTGCAATGGAAGACTTCTTCATATTATGCCCCCTTAGCTAATCTTTTGGATACCCCTTGTTTTGGCATTCAATATATACTTCTGTCCGCCAAATTCAATAATCAAATCCCCCTCAGGAGTAAAATCCCCGTAAGTCGCAGGTTCTTGCTCACCTTTTTGAAGAATCAATCTGTTGTTGCTGCCATCGCTGTTAACAACCCACAAATAATATGAGTTTACCTTCTTAAACCATGGCAGATTAGACTGGTATAAAATCCTGCCGTCCTTTAAAAATTTAGGCCGCGACGCCCAGCTGTAATTGTTGTACACAGCCATTATATCAGCTTTTTTGTATTCCCTGTAATTGTCTGGATTAAGTTTCAAATGCTTGCCGTCAACATGATATAACCAGATGTCGCTGGTTCTCGGATTTTCAAATACGATAGCTTTACCGTCCTCGCTTATGTCGTAATAAATTCCGATATTTACAGAGTTGATTTCTTTGAATTTGATATTATCCCCCAGTTTTTCATATATCAAAAATATGTGCTCTGTATCCGTCAATTGAAAAATAAATTCTCCCTGGGAAGTTTTAGGTTCTTCCGGTAAAACCTGCGGACTTTCCTCTAATTCCGTATCTTTATCTTGTTTTTTTTCCTCTGCATCATTTTCAACATCGGCTTTTGAGAATAAGTTAATATTGCTTACCATATTCTTAAAATTTGTAATGATAGATCTGTCATAAGTTACTATAATAATTACCAGAGCAACAAAAATAATACCTAACCGAAAAAACATCCTTCTTCGTCTCATTATCTTATGGTAATTATTATTAAAGATACTGGGCTTTCCCATTGTATTTCCTCCTGACTGTTATCGTTATAAAGTAAAGAGTACTAATTAAAAATATCCTTATTATATATTATACCTTAAATTAGCATAATCTCCTACTTCATTTAGCATAAGTGCCAGGAAATATATAGCAATTCTAATTGAAGCTCTTAAGCCCTATGTTTACCCTGCCTATATTATCTATATATAATGATGCATGTATTATACCTACGCCTCTTTTTATGCAAAAGCTGTTATCCTGATTGGATAAATCTTTAAGATGAAGAAGTATGCAATCGGGTATAACTCTGGTTCCGTTCTTAAAGGTATAATCGGAATTTACTATTTTAAATGTTCCGAAATTATTAGACCATTCAGTCCCTGTCACCACCGGGCCTTTAAGTATCTCACCATTTTGAACCTCCTGAAATTCCGCCATATCATTCAGTGAGCCTTCATGACCTTTACCCAATGCTATGACGGATAAATCAACATTGCTTTTTATTATCACCGTAGTTTTTAAATTATTAACCGACAGCCTTAAAAGATATATATTATTGTTTCGCTCCGTAATCTCCATTGTAACGTCGCCGCCCAATAAACTCATCAGCGTGCTCTGGGGCTTGTAAACCCATTTCCTTCCTACTTTAAGAGGTATAATATCCGAAATAAGGTTGTTCACCATTATTCCTCCCAAAAACATGATTATACTATCATAATATTTATGAATAATATTAATGCTACTTATATGAGCATAAAATATTTTATATGCATGGAAAAATTAAAACTCTCCATTATATCACCAGACCTTTATATTATGATATTATTTAGGAGCTGAATGGTGGTGATACGGTTAAATGAATATATATAAAACCTCAGAAATTTCGCACCGTATTGGAACTCATCCCAATACGGTGCGTCTTTATGAGAAGCTTGAACTTATTCCCAAACCTGAGAGGAAAGCAAACAGCTATCGCGTTTTTACAGATTTTCATATAAAATAGCTGACATATTACCACTTACACAGGGCATTAAACTTCTGAAGGGCGCTTCCTGGGTTTGCCTATGGATAGTGTTTTCATTCCCGCCATTGTTATGATTGCTCTTGCGGTGATACGTATAAGAATTTTCCTCGGCTTTTTCAAATGGAAATAACAAGTTACTTTCTCCGCCGGGGCTATATCAATGATATTCTTTCTGAATGACATTATATTCATTCTCAATTTGCAGAACAAATATTATTGCAATATCACAGACTTTTACCCGCCGGGCGCACCACCACATGAAAGGCGCCCATATTTTCCGCAGAAAATATGGGCGCCTTTGGTGGGCCATCAGGGACTCGAACCCGGGACACCCTGATTAAGAGTCAGGTGCTCTACCAACTGAGCTAATGGCCCAAATATTGAGACATATTATATTTTAATATAATTGCCCCATATTATCAATATCAATGATGAAATTATTTTTGAAATGTATTTGGTACATATACTTCATTTTGACCTGAATGCCTGTATATAGTTATTGAAATTCCATTTTTCAAAGAAGTGCTTTGCTGCCTTATAACCTGAATTATAAAGCTCTGATTCCTTTTCCTTGCTTAAATTAAAATCCGTGGTTTTTACTCCCAAGGTTGGTATAGCAATGGTCCTGTTAAAATTGCTGATTTCGATATATCTCTGATCGAAGGCTTCCATCATGGTGGATAATATGCTTAAAATATAATTGATTGTGCTTTTTCCCTCTTTATTTTCCTGCAATTCAGGGTCCACCAGCTTAAAACCAAAGGTAGGCCAGGATGGTATGCCTTCTTCATCAAAGAGCCACACCGGGAAATTGCTTAAAAGTCCGCCGTCCACAATAAAGCTTTTGCGATTTCTGTTTCCTTTTTTATAGCGAACTACTACAGGCTTATAATAAAGAGGTATACCCATGCTCATTCGAACTGCCTTTGCTATATCCAGTTCATCAGGATCAATACCATATAAGATTATATCCTGGGGCAGGACTAAAAGCCTTTTCTGGCTGATATCCGATGCTATTACCCTCAGTTTATATTTATACATATCATCCTCATCCTCTGTCCTTATATCCTTGAACTTCTCTTTGCCCTTTGCCTTATACTTCTCTCTAAGCCATTGCTCAATATAGTCCCCTTTGTATACTCCCCTTACGCTCATGATGGATAATATGGGTCCTATAATTGGTATATTGCTCAGCATTGTCTTATCATTAAACGCACTGAAGTTAAGCTCGCAGATTATATCCTTTATTTCCTTTGAATTATAGCCAACAGCAATGAGGGAAGCGACAATTGCTCCGGCTGAAGTCCCCGCCACATTAACCCATCTGTATCCTACCTCTTCTGCTGCAAGCAATGCACCGGCCAACGCTATTCCCTTTACTCCGCCGCCTTCGAAAACGGCATCGGCATTTGTAATTCTAACTGATACTGGCATAATCCACCCCATACATAATTAATAACAAATACATACTTTTACATTATATTATAATTCATACCTTTATGTGCTTTTCTGCAGCTTTTCAATGCAAAAAATTAAAGATGAGCCTGCTTAAAAATATTTATGCAGGCTCATCTTCTTTTATTCTAAACTGATTTGGGCGCTTTTCAGGGCTTCGTTAGCCTTACTGACCAATTCAACGGCTTCCATAATAAGCTGTGCCGTATCTTTTTTGTTCATAGCTTCAGCTTTTTTTGCCCAATCCTCATAGCTCTTCTGATGCTCCTGGTTGTGTTCTATCCAGTGAGGTAAGAGTATTTTGATTTTATCCAAATCGTTCTTTTCATCATTAGAATATGATTCACCGTGCTCATGCTCATGATTATCATCATGCACATGACTGTGATCATGGGTATGAATGTGGTCGTGATCATGATTATGGCTGTGGTCATGGTTATGTTCATGTTCATGCATATACTTGTGCTCATGTTCATGTGTATGGCCGTGATCGTTGCCGTGGTTTTCCATAGTGTCACTCCCATTCTTATTTTAAAGTTTGTTTTTAGAGGTTATTTAAAGCTTTGCAAGCTTTTATAACATGCTTAGCGAGTATGGAAGTAGTAACTGAACCAACACCGCCTGGAACAGGTGTTATTAATGAAGCCTTTTCAACGCAAGCTTCAGTATCAACATCTCCGCAGAGGTTACCGTTTTCATCTAAGTTAATGCCTACGTCCATAACTACAGCGCCTTCTTTAATGAAGTCTGCTTTTACCATCTTTGCTTTACCGATACCTGCAACGACGATATCTGCTTCGCTTACTACTTTAGGAAGGTCCTTTGTCCTTGAATGGCAGATTGTAACTGTAGCATTTTCGTTTAAGAGCAATAACGTTGCAGGTTTTCCAACAACCATTGATCTTCCGAGAACAACAGCTTTTTTGCCTTCCATTGGTACGTTATAATATTTTAAAATTTCGATAACAGCTGTAGGAGTGCAGGGCGGGAATCCGCTTTTATCCCCTTCGAGAAGCTTTGCAGCATTTACAGGGCTGAAGCAGTCAATATCCTTTTCCGGAGCAATTTCATATTTGATTACTTCTTCGCTTAATTGTTTTGGTAATGGTCTGAATATCAATATACCGTGTACATTTGAATCATTGTTGATTTTTCTTAATTCAGCGATAAAATCATCCTGAGTAATATCTAAGGGTAATTCTTTTACCTCAGTTGCAAGGCCAACTTTCTGGCATTTGCTTAAAGCACCCTTTTCATATGCCAAGTCATCAGGTCTTGCTCCAACTCTTACTATAGTAAGCTTTGGTGTAATTCCTTTTGCATTAAGGGCAGCAACCTCTGCTGTCAAATCATCGGTCATTTTATCTGCGACCGGTTTTCCTTTAATAATTTCGCCCATTTTTTACACCTCCAAAACTTAATTAAAGTATTTCTAATACTCTTTCATACACTTTATCAGCAATTTTTACGCCGTCATTTACCAACCTGTCCGTTTCTTCCTTTACTTTGCTTACGAATTCCTGGTCTTTTATCATATTAATATTGATTATTACATTTAACTGTCCGCTTATAATAGCTGCCCTTAAGCACTGTACTCCAACGCCTACGTCGCTTATGGCAAGCTTAGAGCCTTTCTCAACCAGTTCTTCATGAAGCTTTATTGCTTCATAGCATTTCCTTACTATTTTAATTGGTACTCCACAGGCATTTTTCAATGCTTCCTGCAATACCTTTTCTTTTTCAGCCTTTTCTGCATCGGTTTCTGCTGGAAGGCCGTATGCTTTTGAAAGGGGTAAAAATTCTTCAGCATCTTCATCAACCATATCAAGAAGCTCCTGCTGAAGAGTTAGGGATTCCTTCAATATTTTCTGTATATCTTCTTCGTATTGAGCATATTTTTTCTTGCCTGATGTTAGGTTGCACACCATGCCTGCAAGAGCAGTACCCATACTTCCAACTAAAGCTGCTGCCCCGCCTCCGCCGGGAACAGCAGCTTTAGAAGAAAGAACATCTACAAATTCCGTACAAGATTTATTTACTAATTTCAATGTCCTTCCTCCTAACTATTTATAGATTAGAACAATCCGGCAATTTTTCCGGCTGCATCAACGTCGATCTTTTCTGCAGATGGAACTTTCGGAAGTCCAGGCATTGTCATTATTTCTCCAGTGAGGGCAACTACGAAGCCAGCACCAGCGGATATCTTAACCTGTCTGACTGTGATAGTAAAGCCAGTAGGTCTTCCGAGTTTAGTCTGGTCGTCAGTAAGTGAATACTGAGTTTTTGCCATACATATTGGAGTTTTGTCAAATCCAAGATCAGTAAGAGTTTTAATTTCTTTTTCTGCAGCAGCTGTGAAGTTTACGCCGTCTGCACCGTATACTTTAGTAGCTATAGCTTTAATCTTATCTTTGATTGACATATTAACATCATAGCAGAACTGGAAGTTCTTTTCGCCTGATTCGATGAGTCTTAATACTTCGTTAGCAAGCTCTACTCCGCCTTCTCCGCCTTTTGCCCAAACTTCTGACAAAGCAACGTTTACGCCAAGTTCTTTGCACTTAGTTCTAACCAGTTCAAGCTCAGCTTCAGTATCAAGCGGGAATCTGTTTATTGCAACAACTGCAGGAAGTCCGAATACTTTTGTAATATTTTCAACATGCTTTAAGAGATTTGGAAGTCCTTTTTCAAGAGCTTCTAAGTTTTCATTTCCTAAATCAGCTTTTGGAACTCCGCCGTTGTATTTAAGTGCTCTTACTGTAGCAACTATAACAACTGCGTTTGGTTCTAAACCGGCCATTCTACACTTGATATCAAGGAATTTTTCTGCTCCGAGATCAGCGCCGAAACCAGCTTCTGTAACAACATAGTCAGCAAAATGCATAGCCATCTTTGTTGCAGTAACTGAGTTACAGCCGTGAGCTATATTAGCGAATGGTCCTCCATGGATAAATGCAGGAGTTCCTTCGAGAGTCTGAACGAGGTTTGGTTTTAATGCATCTTTTAAGAGTGCAGCCATAGCACCGTGTGCATTTAAATCTTTTGCAGTAATTGGCTTGCTGTCCCTAGTGTAAGCAACAATGATTCTTCCAAGTCTTTCTTTTAAGTCAATTATATCGCTTGCAAGGCAGAATACAGCCATAACTTCTGATGCAACAGTAATGTCGAAGCCGTCTTCTCTTGGGACACCGTTTGTAGAACCGCCAAGACCGTCAGTTATAAATCTTAACTGTCTGTCGTTCATGTCCATTGCTCTTCTCCAGGTGATCTTCCTTGTATCTATTCCAAGGGCATTTCCTTGATAAATGTGATTGTCCAACATAGCTGCAAGTAGGTTGTTTGCTGCTCCTATAGCATGGAAGTCACCTGTAAAATGAAGGTTTATATCTTCCATTGGAACAACCTGTGCATATCCGCCGCCTGCTGCTCCGCCTTTAACTCCGAAAACCGGTCCTAATGATGGTTCTCTTAAAGCAACCAACACATTCTTTCCAATTTTTGATAAAGCATCTGCAACACCTATTGTAGTAGTTGTTTTTCCTTCTCCTGCAGGAGTTGGGTTAATAGCTGTAACAAGTATTAATTTTGCTTTTTTACCAGTTTCCCTCTTAAGAAGGTTGTAGTCGACCTTTGCTTTGTATTTTCCGTAGAGTTCAAGGTCATCTTCTGACAGGCCCAATTTCTTACCTATCTCCCTGATGTCTTTCAACGTGGCTTCTTGAGCGATTTCAATATCGGATTTAAATCCCATGTATGTTACCTCCCTGGTATAAAATTATATTTATTTTTTATCTCCTCATTTGTAAATTTACACTTTATAAGGAGATTAAAATACTGCAGGATACTTAAAAAATACAACAATTATATTTTGTGCCAAGAACACACAAAAAATACTGAGTTAAATTGTTAACAAAACCCAGAAATAGATTTATCGTGCTGTTATACAAAAATTATGTACAAGGACTATGTATTGTATATTATAGCATAGATTATCAATGAATTCTTGTAAAAATTTTTAATTTGTTAAACACTTTCCACATAATTTTCATATAATAAATATATATGAAGATTTTTTTTAATTTTCAATGACACTTAATTAACAGGGTTATCCTTTCTATTTTCGACTAATTATTTAACTCAGCTGCTCCTTTAATTTATGAGCATCTGTTATAGGGCTTTTACAGGAGTAATCCTGGCATATATATACAGTAGTCTTTTCGTCCTTTTTTCCCATGGCCTTTAAGAATGGATTTATCTCTTCTAAATATGTACTTCCATCATTTAATACAACAGTAGCAAAGGGCAGAAACACATCATTTATTTCATTTAATATATGCTGAGTTTCGGCATCCTCCCTCTTTCCTGCTACAAGTATTTCTTTTGTTTCGCTGATTGAAAACATTACTCCTAGCATATAAAAGGTGTAATACATTGGGGTATCATTTACAATGCCGCCAAAAGATTTTATTATTTCATGGGCCTTTTCTTTCAAGCTTTCATTTCCTGAAAAATTATACAGCCTGAGCATATTGTATAAAGAAACGGAATTTCCCGAAGGCATAGCTCCGTCATATATTTCTTTAGGGCGGGTTATTAATTCCTCACTGTCAGTACCATATAAATATAGCCCTCCTGCTTCGTCGTCCCAAAATAATTTAATCATATCCTCATTCAATTTTAAAGCTTTTTTTAGATACAACGGGTCTAATAAAGCCTGATATAGCTCTATAAGCCCCCATATTAAAAAGGCATAATCATCAAGATATCCTAAATTGGCCGTTTCTCCCTCCCTATACCTTAAAAGAAGCCTTCCGTCTTTTCTTACAAGCTTTTCAAGTAAAAAATCAGCAGCCTTTTTTGATTCCATTATATATTCATCATTTTTAAATACCCGGCCGCCAAGGGATAGTGCGGCAATCATAAGGCCGTTCCAGGAGGTAAGTATTTTATCATCCTTTAAGGGATGAATCCTCTTTTCCCTGTAATCGAAGAGTTTTTTTCTGATTAAATCCAGTTTATGTTTTAGCTCATTATTACTTTCAATTTCATCAATATCGCTTTGTATAAGGTTAGGGATATTTTTACCTTCAAAATTACCTCTCTCAGTTATATCATAGTATTTTAAAAATAATTCTCCGCCTTCTCCTGCAGCTTCCATTACGTCTTCCGTTGTCCAAACATAAAATTTGCCCTCTTCACCTTCCGAATCAGCATCCTCAGCAGAGTAAAATCCCCCTTCTGGTGAAATCATATCCCTCATTACATAGGTAAAAATTTTTTGGGCAATTTCTTTGTAGATTGTTTTTCTGGTTATTTGATAAGCCTCCGTATAAGCTAATGCCATTAGAGCATTGTCATAAAGCATTTTTTCAAAATGAGGAACAAGCCATTTTCTGTCGGTGGAGTATCTGGAAAATCCATATCCTACATGGTCGAAAACTCCTCCCTTATACATAGATATCAAGGTGTTTTCGACAATATTAAGAGCCTTTTCATCTCCTTGGCTTTTATAATATCTCATGAGAAATAAAAGGTTGTGAGGAGTTGGAAATTTGGGCGAGTTGCCGAAGCCTCCATATAAAGTATCGTAGAAATTTTGCAGCCCCATAAAACATTCCTTCACTGTTTCTTTGCCTACAAAAGCATCGTCATAAACAATCGATGATGATTTTATTGCAGCTGTTATCTCATCACTGGATTTTATAAGCTCTTCTCTTTTTTCATCCCAGGATTTTTTTATTTCATTGAGTAATTCAACCAAACCTATCCTTCCGTACCTGTTTCTTTTAGAAAAATATGTGCCTGCATAAAAAGGCTTTTTATCCGGTGTCATAAATATTGTTAAAGGCCAGCCTCCGCTGCCGGTCAAGGACTGGCATACGGCCATATATATGCTGTCTACATCCGGTCGCTCTTCACGGTCTACTTTAATTGAAACAAAATGCTTATTTAAAATTTCCGCGACATCTTCATCTTCAAAGCTTTCCTTTTCCATGACATGACACCAGTGACAAGTAGAATAGCCGATGGAAAGAAAAATTGGTTTATCTTCCTGCCTTGCTTTTTCAAAGGCTTCTTCAGACCAGGGGTACCAATCCACTGGATTATGGGCATGCTGCAAAAGATAGGGGGATTTTTCGTTGATTAATTTATTTGATATTTTATTTTTCATTGTGTACCTCATTTTCCAATTTACTAATTTATGAGTAGTGTTTCCACTGGTATGTAAATAATACCGCTGATTTCCAATTAAGATCGGCATCTTCATTAATTGGCAAAAATTTGAGCATGGAGCTTCTCATTATTCTGTAGTAATACATTATCCCATTAAAGAAACAACCCATTAATTTTTAAATTAATGGGTTGTTTCTACATTAAGTGCATGTTTCTTGCACTAAACTAACGCAGAAAATGCATATACTCGGTATATGATAAAGTTAATATAAATATCCCCAAACGACAAAACAAAATGGATGCCCCACAGGGTCAATCATGACCGTCCACTCGTCGCAATACTGGGTGTCTGCTTTCGTTGCCCCGCATGAAATTGCGTGTTTCACAGCACGTTCCATATCTTCCTTACTTTGTATCGCAAAGTCGATGTGTAACATTTGCTGCTGCGCATTAGGTTCTTCTGGCCAAACAGGCGGAACATAGTCAGTGTTGGTTTGAAAAGCAATCCTAGCACCGCCCAGCGGAGAATGGATGGCTAGAAAATCCTCTTCCTCTGCAGAATCCTTTTCCCATCCAAGCATCCGAATATAAAAATCAGACAAAGCTTGAATATCGGGGCAATCAAGTACAATTGACTTCAATTTGATTGTAGGTATGTTATTCATTTACTTCTCCTTTCCACGATATAAAGCTTTCATTATAATTTCGCATTTTTCTATTTTTGTAAATCTAGTAATTTCAACGATTTCAAAGGTGCATTTTACGAACATGCCACCAATGACAAGTGGAATAGCCTATGGAAAGAAATATTGGTTTATCTTCAAATTTTGCTTTTGTAAAGGCTAGGGGTACCAGTCCATTATAGATATGCTGTAAAAGGGATTTCACTAATCACCTTATTGGGTATTCGAATCGAATTTGTAACAGGACATCACCTGCTTCTCATTAATAGGTAATAGGATTAGTATGATAATCCGAATGTTATTTATTCAATACCAATTTTAATATGATTGAGATTGCCGCCATTCTCAACTTCTTTTATATACCCCAGTATTTTTTGCCCAAATAAAGTGATATGGAACCGCTCTATATTATTTGGAGATGATGTCCCCGTTGTCATCATGAAATCCAGCTGTAAAACACCTAAACTCTCCAGTTTAAGAATTGATTTCGCCATATATGTCCACTTAAGTGAAGTAGCCCCCTGCTCATTGCTGCACTCATAATTCAATAATATCCCCATATATGGAACATCAAGTTTATTTGTTATGGTGAAGTCTAACCACATTATAGTATTCTCGCCATATAAAATATTCCTGTCGTACCACCTAGTGGGTCTATATCCTGATAAACTACCTTGCTTCTCTGATAACTTTTCTCGTTCTTGTTCTTCATGTGCCGCTTTTGCCTCGGCTATTTTTTTCGTATATTCAGTGCGTGGACCAGCTTTCAAATAGTTAATTACTTTTTTTAAAAGCTCAATATCATTTGCATTTAATTGCCTGATTATTTCACAAGCTTATTCTGTCATGGCTTGCTCTTCATTCATTATGTAATCAATCATGGCTAAATTAAACGTATCCACAGTTTCCGGCAATGCGGATAAGCATAGATGCTTTAAGTTGTTTCTAACAACATAAGTTCCATGCTCATCCAATCTGTTTAGTTTTAATTTAAAAATTTCTATTTCAATATTCTTTGCCTCTAATGCATCTTGCAGACTTTTAAGTCGCTTTTCTGTACTTTGAGAATCAAAATACGAAAACAATTCATTTGCCACTGAGGAAATAACAGGAATAGCAAGAAAAGCTGGATGAACTAATGCTAATACAGAAGCTATTGGTGATGCTACATTTGCAGCAGAAATAACTTTTTTATAAACCCTACCTTTTTTCATGTATTTCTTTAACCTCACTATATTTTAAAATTATTATTATCAATCCTCGGTATTAAATGCTTTTAAATTTGTCCTCTATAACTCAATTATATTTCCATATATGGCCAAATTCAACCTGTATGACTACGTATTTTCCTAAAATAGATAGAAGGAAGTGCATATTTATTTTATTTAAAATCAAGCTAATTTTTTTATGCCAAAATTATGCTAAGCATATTACTCAAATAAAATAAAGGATACTTACTTAAATCAAGAGTAGCATCCTTTTATTTTATCTGAATGTTATTTTAATTCTAATTTTATTATAAACTATTCTTTGTCGCCGCTCATCTTCTTTCTGAATACAATAACTGCAATAACCATTATAACAACGGCATATCCAATTACCCACCATAGATGCGGTAAAATCGAAGAATAGTCTCCGGAAAGGGCAGCTCTGCCCGCGTCCACAGCGTGAGCAAACGGAAGCATATATGCGATACTTTTGAACCAACCGCCAATCAGATTTAAGTCAAACCATGTTCCGCTCAACCATGCGCTTAAATTAGTCAATAGTGCTCCGCAGATGCTGCTCACCTGCTTTTCATTTAATACACTTCCTGCTAACAATCCGATTCCTATAAACAGCACGGCTGTTGGTATAAGCACAATAAGAGTAAGCAAAACATTGACACTTACCGACAGCCCTAAGAAAAATGCTGCAACAAAGCTTATGGCAATTTGAAGAATCGCCATGGGTAAAAGCGGAAGAGTGTATCCAATGATATAATCAGAGGCAGAAAGGGGAGTCGTGAACAACCGCATCAAAAATGAGGTGCCTCTGTCTATAGCTATCAACATTCCGGAGAATATCGAAACGAAAGAAAGACCAAAAACCGCTATTCCCGGGATAATTTTATCAATGACAAACATTTCAACAGGGATATTGGCTTGAATGGCAGATAACAGCAATAATACAGCCAATGGAAAACCTATGCCAAATACCATATTCAAAGGATCCCTGAGAATCTCTTTACGGTTACGTGCAGCAAATGCTAATGATTTCATACTCCTGCCTCCTTTTTTGCAGCCAGTGAAACAAAGGCATCTTCAAGTGTTCTGGATTTGGTCTCTGCGATCAATTCCCCTGCGGTTCCAATTGCCTTTAATTCTCCTTTCGCTATGACTCCTATTCTGTCCGAAAGTGCTTCTGCTTCCTCCATATAATGGGTTGTAAGAATTATAGTGATATTTCCTTTTAATTTCTCAATGGCAGTCCACAGCTCTCGTCTTGCGATAACATCAAGTCCCAGTGTAGGTTCATCAAGAAAAAGTATCTTCGGGTTGGAAATAAGTGCCATTGCAATACTAAGTCGTCTCTGGGTTCCTCCCGATAAAGTTTTTGCTTTATCTTTAGCCACTTCTGTAAGATTAAAAGTTGTAAGCATCTCCTCCACTTTTATTTCTATATCTTTCTTGCCAAATCCATATATCTGAGTGATCAGTTCAAGATTTTCCTTTACAGATAAATTGCGAGCTACAGCAGTTTCCTGGGGTGACACATTAATCTTTTCCTTTACTGCATGGGGATTTGAGACAATACTGTCTCCAAGCAAAGTTGCATCGCCGCTGGTAGGACTGCTAAGGCAAGTCAGCATCTTAATAGTTGTAGTCTTACCTGCACCATTCAATCCCAGCAAAGCAAAGAGTTCACCTTGTTCAATAGAAAGATTGAGAGTATTCACAGCGGTTTTCTCCTGGAACTTCTTTGTCAAATTCATTGTTTGTATTGCAATCATTCATCTTCCTCCTTATATTCCTGTACATTGAAGATTTCACGTGCAAACTGCAGGAAATTCTCGTTTTTAACGATTGCAATTCCCTGGGCTTCATCACCGAGAACCAATAAGCTGTCTCCGGGATAAATGTTAAATATCTCTCTTGCTTTTTTAGGAATTACGATTTGTCCTCGTTCTCCAACCTTTACTAATCCATATATGTGTTTCCCCTTCGGCGGAATACCTATCTTTTCTTTATCTTCAGAATAATTTACCAAATCATCCAATGTCACTCCATATAATTCTGCCAGTATCATGCAATTATTGATATCCGGAACTGTTTCCGCGTTTTCCCATTTCGCAACAGCTTGTCTTGAAACACCGATTTTATCAGCAACTTCTTCTTGTGTGTATCTACGCACTTTTCTCAATTTCCTCAAGTTCGTACTTATCATACTTTTCACATCCTTTATAATAATTATACAGTGCATTATCAAATACTCCACCAATCGAAGACAGCATACAATGTTATCTTCGGTTTGCATTTATTTTATGCTTTTATAAAGATCAACAATAATAAAGGATACTAAATTATTAGTACCCTTTATTTGAAAGTTATATCCTGCTTATCTTCAGCTTGAATGCTATAAAATTGACATTAGGATAAAAAGAATAAAATTTAAATTTAATATATGTATGCTTTAATATTTGATAAAACTACTTGGTAAATCCTAAGTAGTTTTTTGTATATCTTTTTATAACTTTGAAAATGTCCATTCCAATATCCTCCATGCTAAATTTACAACTCTATTACATCCCCTATTTACTATATATGATAAAATAAGAGCGGAGGTGGTCTTATGGCACACATCCTCATAGTCGAGGACGAAAAACCCATAAACGATCTTATTGCTATGAACCTCGAGCTTGTTGGCCATACCAGCTACCAGGCATACGAAGGCAATGAGGCGATTGAATATTTAAAACAGAATATATATTCACTTATTATAATGGACATAATGCTTCCGGGCATGGACGGTTTCTCCCTAATGCAGTATATCCCCGAAAATACACCGGTGATTTTCCTTACTGCCATGGGTAATCTTTCCGACAGAGTAAAAGGCCTTAAACTGGGTGCTGACGATTATATAGTTAAATCCTTTGAAACAGTTGAGCTGTTGGCGCGTATTGAAGCTGTGCTCAGGCGGATGAATAGGGCAGTAAACATTTTTTCTTGTGAAAATTATTAAAAATATAAAGACAATGATAAAGTAAATTTGGGGTAACTAAATTTTTATGAGATTATATTTTATGAATTATACAATGTTGATTATATATAGCTATATATGAAAAAGGGTGCATAATGCACCCTTTTGCTTGTCGGAAAAATCATATGACTTTGACTTTTTCAAACAATTAATACTGACTTTTCAGCAGTATGTTTTAAACTATCTTGATTTCTTATAAAAATCTTTTCCATATTTGATCATTTCGTCTTTGACCCATGTATCCACCATCGGCATTACAGGATCACCGTATTCACCGAGGGGATTTGCTGCTACGGCGTATCCACCGCCTGGTGCGTAACGGTCGATGGTATCTCTGATGCTCTGCCTTACTTCTTCTTCATTGACAACTGGCCAAGCAGATGGAATTTTCCAATCCCAGCAGCCGCACAATGCTATCTTACCTTTATATTTTTCTTTTACAGCAAGAATATCATTTGATGTTTGTGCTGGATCCCAATATTTAACGCCGAAATCCATCATATCTTCAACAAAGTCTTCGCAGCGCCCGCAGTTATGGAATTGAATCGGTATACCCCTGTCGTTAGCAGGTTTCGCCAGTCTTTGATAGATTGGTTTTAATAGGTCTCGGTACATTTCAAGCGAAACAAATGGGTTTTGTTTCGCCGCAGTATCATCCCCCATATTATAAATATCCGGTTTATAATAATCTAAAGTCTTTTCTATTATAGGAAGATAAAAGTCTGCCATATAATTGAACAATTCTTTAACGGCTTCCGGTTCTTCGAACATTGCTATCAAACCCTCATTAAACCCCATAAATGACATCAATGACTGAAATGGCGCAAATTGAGATTGGGACAGCATTGCCGTTTGAGTCCGGTCAATTTTTGCTGCTTCGATATCCTTTTTAGCCATAGCTTCCCAGTCAATACTATCGGGAATTTTAGGCGCCTTTATTACTCTATCCCACTTTGTGACATCTTCGAGGATAAAGTTATTGGGTTCAGGCAGCGCCTGATAGCCGGTTGATTTGCTTGATACATATTTGACGCCCCAAATATTGGTCCCCCCCTCAGGTCCGCTGAAATTAACATTAAATATGTTCGGACTTACGGACTTCGTCGTCAGCATTCCATTGAATGGAATACCATAAATCATATAAATAGGTACGTAATCAGGCATTTCGCCCTTTGCCAGTCTTAAATAATTTTCTTTTGGCGTTAATTCTCTCATATTTACTCTCCCTTCATAACCAATTCTTTAGGCATTATTGCTGCAGCTGTCAGCGCCTCTTTTTGTGCTTAAAAACACTTTTGTATTTCACCAGTTGTGAAACCAACAAAAACATAATTATTAAGCAATGCTTTTAGCCGCTATTTCTTCACGGTATTGCTTAATTTTTTCGGCGGTAAGGCGGTATCCCAACAGGAATATTAAGGCTCCCGCGACCATCAATGCGCCCGGAATTCCAATGAACATATTTCCGATAGCAGCCTTGAGCCCTGGACTTGCCAGTTTTGGTTCGAGAGCTGCACTGTATCCTCCGACGGCGAGCATTCCGGTGATTATCAGATTTTTAATGAGCCCCGATGCTCTAAGGGGTACCTGCATGAGACCCATAATCCAGCCGGAAGCGTTTTTACCCATCTTCCATTCGCTGTAGATGACGGCATCGGCATAAAGTACAGGAATCGTAGTGTAAGCAATTCCGAGAAACAGCTGAGCCAGTATTAAAAAGGTCATTACAAGCATAGTATTGAGGTAGAATGCTCGGGCAAAACAAAGGAATATACCAAGCCCGAAAAATGCGACTATTCCAGTGTTTCTTGACCCGATTTTTTGAACGAAGAATTTCATTATGTAAGCACCGACAATAGCACATAGGTTAGCAACAAAAAGGTAAGTAGTCTGAAGAGCCATGTTTTGAGCAACATATTGGAAGAAGTAAATTGTAGCGGACTGCATTGTGAAGGAAACTATCCATCTGGCAATGTCCATAAACATCATTGCAAGAAGGTGTGGATTTTGTATGAGGGAAGACCATAGCTGTTTGCCGCTGGTTTTAGCCTGCCTTTCTTTCGGTTTCGCAAGTTCCTGGGCGCCGGTTTCTTCGTATCCGGCTGTCATCTTGAAGTGTGCATAGAAGCCGAGGGCACACAGAACACAAAAAGTAAATTGTACTGCTCTATAAGCAAGTGTTTCGTTATTAAGCAAAAGTGTCATGAGGGCTACGAATGGGGTCCCTACATAAGCCCACATAACCTTTGAAAGATTATTATACATTCCTCTTGTAGCGGACATCTGTGCCTTTTCTTCCGGTGTGCTCGCAATTACGGCAATCAACGACGCGTTGGTAACATACATAAAGTTGGTTGCCAGGCTTCCTATGAATGCAAATACCACACAAAGAGTAGGCGCGAGAATATCTCCGCCAATCTTAGACCACTGCATACTAAAGAATATAAGCATTATCGGTATAGGAACAATCAGCCAGGAACGATAGCGCCCCCATTTCATAGGTTTGATACTGTTTATGATAGCACCGAATAAAGGTGAAATTGGTATGCCGATTATTGATGGAAGTGTAGTCATAAGCAAGATAGTAGAAAGTGAAAATTTATTAACATTTGTCAGGAAGTATATCCAAAAATATCCTCCGCAGTTTGTCATAAGCGTGAAACCCAGATCACCTATACCATAAAAGTACTTAATGGTTTTTGAAATTGGCTTTTTCTGAAATGTTTCCATTTTTTCATTATATGACCCATTCATGTTGAATAATATCATATTCCCCTTTCTTCATTAAAATTGAACTGATTCATTTTAATAAATACACAGGCCGGCCTATAATTGCTTATGACTGTTTTAGCAATGCATGTTTATTCGCAAATTTTACTATTTAATTTATATACAACTAAACATATAAAATTAAGCCTTAAAAAAGTAAATATCCAGAAATGCGCTAGCAACATTTCTTAGGACATCCTGCATTGCCTTAAAATTAAGCATGTGCAATTCGATTTGATATTAACATAGCGTTAAAATCATGTCAATATAAATTTAATAAATATATTAATTTAACAACTATATTATATTGTGCTTATATACGTAGATTTGTTGATACTTTTCGTCGTATGTTATACTTTAAACGCAAACATTTATATACATTTAAAATATAATGTAGAATTAAAATTTATATCAATGTATCTTTAATCTAAACTCCAATTAATTAATAATAGTATGTATAAAAAGGAAATTTGAACGTGGAAATCATTAGATTATTGGAATTTGACACAGGAACATAAAGAGCATAAACATAAAGAAAGGAAAAAATTTTGAAAGAAGTAAATGAGAGGTGGGTAAAGCAATATAACAGTCTGACTATAATGAGATATATTTATAGAACAGCCGCAATAAAAGAGTATACTATTGAAGCTGCCCTATAACCGTAAGCTATGGCCGGTATAGGGCAGCTTTTTATGATAGGTTCATAGAGTTATCGCAAGTAATTTCAATATTGGAAGAAATTTCGGTTGTGGTCTGGATATGTTTATTTATGAAATCTTCGGTTTGTCCGAGGGTTTTCAGAATATATCTGACATGGAAATCGCAGACCTCGTGTGGATTCAGCTGAACTTTTTCCGAAAAGAAGAAGTCTGGCACTGTAAATTGAAAAGGTGTGATTATTGATTCATAAAGTATTTTCTGCTTTAAATCAAGATTTAACGATAATTCTTTATCATACATATTCATAATAAGACTTTCAGCAGATTTGTGCTGTACTTTATAATATACATCGCGATAAAAACGGTAGTACTTTGGATATGCTGCGTAGAGTTCCATTTTTTTGCGGTATTCAACACCGTTTAATATCATCTCGGCAAAATTATTGTTCGGATACTGTATGTTAATTTTCTCTTTTATTAATAGCTTCCTGTCTTTAGATAGATGATTTTTAATTTCTAACATAAGATTATCGAATGATTTAAAGTGGTATACGATTGAGCTAATGTCCACATTAGCTTTTTTTGCTATTTGTGCATATGTGGTACTCTCCACTCCCTTTGAATAAAAAAGCTTCTTTGCAGCATTTTCAATTTTAAATTTTGTTTCTATTCCGGTTCTGTAAGTTGCCATTAAATTCCCTCTATATATAAAATCTATACCTATATTAAATTAAGCGTATTATATCACTATAGAGTCACACAAACAAGAGTTAAATTCTTAATATTTTAACCGTAACACATCTTCCATACAAGTCCGTACATTCAGAGAGCAGAGTATTTTTCATGCCCGCGCTTGGGGAGAATATCGGTAAGATGAAACTAATAAAGATTATTCTCCGATTCGCAGCTTTGAAATAACTAAAGGAACAACTTCCAGCAAATAGTCAATATCCTCTTCACTGTTGTGCTCATTAAGTGTAATCCGCAGGGTGCCATATGCAAGGGATTCCGTAGCCCCTGTTGCAAGCAGTATCCTCGAAGGCTTTATCGAGCCTGCGCTGCATGCGCTTGCCGAACTTGCAAATATGCCCTCTTTACTTAAGGCCGTAGTGATAGGTTTTTTATCCATCCCGTCAAAAGCAAAGGAAGCGTTTCCCGGAAGGCGGTTTTCGGGATCCCCTGTTAAATAGGATCCGGGAATTTTCAATATACCCTGGATAAGCTTATTCCTCATTGAAATAATTTTTCTGCTGTTGTCCTCCATATGTGCCACAGCTTCCTCGATTGCAGCAGCCATACCCACTGCGCCAGGCACATTCTCAGTTCCTGACCTTGAACCTCTTTCCTGACCTCCTCCATATATAATGGGAGGGATTGGACAGCCTATTTTTACATACAGCGCACCTATACCCTTGGGGCCTTGAAATTTGTGTGCGGACATGGAAAGCATGTCGACTCCCAGCTCCCTGACATTGATCTTAATGTGTCCAACTGCCTGCACCGCATCTGTATGGAAAAGCACTTTCCTTTTGTGTGCAACGTTACACAGCTCTTTTATGGGCAAGATGGTACCGATTTCGTTGTTGGCCATCATAATACTTATCAGGACCGTGTCCTCCCTTATAGCGTCTGAAAGCTGCTCAGGCGTTATCATTCCATGTTTGTCGACAGGCAGGTAGGTTACCCCATATCCTTGTTTTTCAAGGACTTCAGCCGTCTTTATTACAGCATTATGCTCAATAGAGGTAGTAATTATGTGCTTCCCTTTCGATGAGCGCAGTTCTGCTGCTCCCCGCAGCGCCCAGTTGTCCGATTCTGTTCCTCCGGAGGTAAAGAAAATTTCGTTATTTCTAGCTCCTATTGCCTTTGCAACAATCCTTCTAGACCGTTCAAGGGCAGCTCTTGCATCCAGTCCATACTCATGTATTGCTGAAGGATTGGCATAGCAATTGCTAAAATAAGGAAGCATGGCATTAAACGCCCTATCGGAAAGCGCAGTGGTGGCTGCGTTGTCAACGTATACTTTTCTTTTTTCCATGATTATCACTCTCTTAATTATAAGTATTTTATAATAGCACTTCATTCAAAGGGCCTTGATCAGCGCGAAAACATCAGCTACCTAAAAGTCCAATCCATATCACATCAATAAAATTTATTTACAACAAGCTTGCCCTTTTCCTTGAGTTTTTCTGCAATAAGCCTTATTGTTGTCTCTCTGGGGCGTATTCCAAGCTGCTTAAAAATAAGGTCCGAATGGGCATAGTTCATAGCCCGGCCCACCATAAAAGTAACCACATCAGCTTTGAGCATTAAAGAACATAGCCGCTCCACAGGAGAATCATAGCTGAAGGCACCAGGATTTTCATCAAGAATATTGTTAATCTGATTGAGTATAACTACGCCCTCGGTGATCATATCAATTCCCTCCATGAAATATTCCGGAGGGCTCCCAAAGGAAGTGCCGGCGTTTTTAAGCTTTATATCCCGTTTAAGCTCCCGGGATAATATTTCGGCTGTGGTTGAACCGCATACCACACGGGTTCCGGGATATGTCATGAATTCATCTATAAAATCCCTGTCTTTGGATTTAATAATAGGAGGCCCGGACAGCACGGTAATCTGCTGGGATTCACGGCAGTTAAGTATTGCAACAGTGGTGTCGTCCTCATACCGCCCGCTGGATACCAGGGATGTCATTTTCAGTATCCTCTCAGGAAGCTCTTTTAAGGCGCATCCCCTGCTCAAACAGTGATTGATAAAATCAACAAGGCCTGATGAACCTATTCCCAGGTCCAAGCCATGGCTTAAGCCCGCCTGAGTGACACCGTCAGAACATATGACAAGGCTGTCTCCTACTGATAACATACCCGAACATTCTCCAATAACCTCATAGCTTGCCGTATGAAAATGCTGCTTAAGAATACTTGCCGTACCATCTCTTATCAGAATAGGCTCAGGAGCTTCGTATGTGAATACGGTAAACTGACCATCGTGAAGAATCCTGACAGCAGAAAAGGCTGAAAAAGGGATATCCTCTTTTCTTGCCCTGTGCATAGAATCAGCCACCATTTCACATACCGAGCGAAGAGTTATGCCTGCCTTGAACAGTTCGATGATACGGCTGGCACAGGATATCGCTGCAATATTGGCATAAACACCGGAACCAATACCGTCACAAAGAACGAACTCGGTTATATCCAGTGTGCGCTCACGCAAAAAGACATCTCCGCACACAAGCTTTCCCATTTTTTTAGCCTGTCCCACAAAATCCTCAAAAAACTTCAAACTGTTTCACCTCAACTTAGATAGAATTTATTCCACGCAATCTTATTGCTCGGAATGCTATTCCTCGAACAAATCCATAATACGCATGACCAGCTCTTCGCTTCGCGCCGTGCTCTTTCCGAGGTAGTGAGCCATCTCCTGCGAAAACTTAATCTGATGATCAAGAAGTTCTTTTGCCTGTTCCAGAGTCTGATTTTTTATAAGATCAATCTGACTGTCGTCGAATTTTATTTTAGTAACGTCGGTATACAGCCCTACATACTGGGATTCATCAGGAAGAGCATACAAAAGCTCATGATACTTTTTACCGTTTTTGCTTTTTATAGCCTCATAAAGTTTCACCGATCCCGACGCAAGCTTTTCATAGCCATTGGTATCAAGAAGGTAGGAAATGTGCCGCCCCAGTATTCCGTTATTGCATATAAACATCTTTTGAAAGGCCGGATTCATATGCATTATTTGCAATTCATTGTTTAAGATTATCACTCCGTTTGGAGTAGTTTCAATGATTCTGTCGCTATGCTGCTTTGCAAGCCTGCGCATGTACGGAATACACATTTCAGGCTCAGCCATTCCTTTAACAACAGCAATTGCGTTATCTCTGCACGACTCATAGCCGCAGGCTCCGCAGTTCAATTGAAGCTTGGGATCACTTTTGCCCGTTGCTTCAAACACCTGATTTATTCTGTTTTCATCTACCTCGTAAGCAGAAAGGCTAATGTTCTCGTTTTCGAATAAGGCTCTTGATGAAATCGCTCTGTCAATGTCCCTATCTGATATCGTAGATTTTTCAGCATAGGAAATAACATTCTGCTTTCTTATGAAAATATTTTTATCTGTGGAAATACCTGGGCCGTTTATGCATCCTCCCGAACAGAACAAGGGCTCCACAACGGAGTACTTCCAGTCTGAAGGCGGGATTTCAAAGAGTCCTATGACATCATTAGCCCCGCTAATATGCATCACGTCGGCATTTGTGCCGTCACAATCTATGCTGCCGGTTTTTAGAAGACCGCCTTGCAGTGGAAAAAGGCGCGCTTTATCTATATTGCCGTAACTTTCAAAATTCCCTTCGGGACAAGCGGCAAGGTCTATTCTCTCTTCGTTAAGCCATTGAATAAGTTCGGTAAAGGTAAGAACGGCATCAATGGCATCGGCGTTTTCAGGACGTACTGCCTCCAGCTTCTTTGCTGCGCAAGGTCCTATGAAAACCACGGCACAATCCTTGCCGTGACGTTTCTTCAGGAGTTTCCCATGGGCAACCATTGGAGAAACTACCGGAATAAGCATATCAGTATACTCAGGACGATACTTTTCTATATAGTTAACAACAGCGGGGCAGGCAGTACAAATAGTTCCTTTATTTTTATTTTTCAATGTTTCTTCCGTAACCAGCAAAGCCCCCTCGGCTGTTTCCGAAACATATTTAAACCCAAGTTTGTGCAATGCATAAGGAAGCCGGGTTGCACGCCATCCGTCAAAAATTGCTGCAAAGGAGGGAGCAACGCTTACAGCCACAGGTCTTTTGGAAGATAACAAATCCTTAACCAAATCAAGGCTCGAGCGGATGGTTTTGGCATGCTGAGGACACTCTCTGACACATGTTCCGCATTTTATACAAAAATTGTCCTCAATTCTTGCCTGTCCATTGCGCACGCTTATGGCTTTCACAGGGCATACCCTGACACAGCGGTAGCAATCCTGGCAGTTTGCGGTAACCGTGTATACTGTTTTCTGATGGTTATTGAGCGGATTAATATTTGTTGCTGATGGCATAAAAATCCACCTCCACTTTTGATATTAAAGCATTGCGAAATACGTTTGCAACATATTTCGCAATGCTTTGATTATTTACAGCAGATTCATGATTTAGGTATATTTTATATTATCTCTTCTATTTCTTTTACAGCCATTTCAAAAGTGCATTGGTTAATTGATTTGCCATTAACTTTTATAACAGGTCCTTTTTTACACTGCTCACTGCAAAACGAGATTATAATTTCTGTCTGGTCCTCAATACCTCTTTGACGGACATATTCCATAAGCATTCTGTATAAATCCTGAGACCCCCGGATAAAGCAGCTTGTTCCGAAGCATATTTTAAGCTGAAGCTTTTTATCTGTTCCTGCTTCTGTGATCATAATATCTTCTCCGGAAATTCTCTTCCTGTTTTTATAAACGGTATGCAGCAATTCATGGGCTTTATGTTCATCCAGATCCGCATCATAAACCTTCTGAAGATAAGGATTTTCCTGAGAGCTGTGTACCTGAAGCATTACGTCATTGTCGTACAAACCCTTGGCACGGGCTTTTACTCCATTGCTTGAATCTGTCACCGGCTGTCCGCCGCCGTTTACGCAGCCGCCGCAGCATGCCATTACCTCAACAAGGTCAAAGTATTCTTCACCGCGGCGTATTTTATCTATAAGCTTGCGGGTATTGCCAAGACCGCTGACAATAGCTAAGCGGAGAACTTTGCCTCCAACGTTGACTTCGGTAATCTTTAGATTGGAATCCACGCGAAGCTGCTTATAATCGGTAAAAGAATTATTCGTAACTTTATCAACCGCATATCTTAAAACTGCCTCGCTTACGCCTCCGGAGGTACCGAAAATTACAGATGCGCCTGATTTAAAGCCAAAGGGCATATCAAAGGAACCAGGCTCAAGACTGCTAAATTCTATACCGCGTTCTTTAATCATGAGGGCCAGTTCCTGGGTGGTAAGAACAAAATCTACATCCTTATTTCCGTTTACCCGGAATTCCTCCCTGTTCGCCTCGTATTTCTTGGCCGTACAGGGCATTATTGAGACTACAACCAAGTCTTCTCTCTTGATGTTTGCTTCTTTTGTCAATTTATCCTTGCAAAGTGACCCGAACATCTGTTGAGGGGAACGGCAGGAGGAGATGTTCGGCAGCATGTCGGGATAATACTGCTCTGCAAATTTCACCCATCCTGGACAGCATGAAGTAAACTGAGGAAGATTATCGCCCTTTTCAAGGCGCTTTAAAAACTCGTTGCCTTCCTCAATAACGGTCAGGTCGGCTGCAAAGCATGTGTCATATACTTTATTGAAGCCCATCATACGTAGAGCGGAAACAATCTGCCCCGTTGTTACTGTCCCGGGCTCAAATCCGAAATACTCACCCAGGGCTACACGGACTGCCGGCGCAATTTGTACGACAACAGTCTTTAATTTATCATGTATGGCATTCCAGACGTCGTTTATCTGGTATTTAGGAGTTAGCGCCCCTACAGGACATGCCTTTATACATTGCCCGCAGTTTACGCATTCAACTTCTCCGATTCCTTTTTTAAAGCTTGGAGTAACAACGGAATTGGCACCGCGGCCGGCAAAGTCAAGGACACCCACTGATTGGATTTCCCTGCAAACACGTACGCAGTCCCCGCACAGCACACATTTTGCAGGATCGCGAAGAATTGCATCAGAAGACAGGTCCATTTGAGGGAATGCTTCAGTTTGCTTGAAACGGACTGTTGAAATACCCATCTGATGAGCAATTTTCTGGAGCCTGCAATCGCCGCTCTTTGGACAGGTTGTACAATTTTGATCGTGATTTGCAAGCATAAGCTCAACAATCATTTTACGCATGTCTCTTATTTGCTTTGTATTGGTACTGATAACCATACCATCGCTTACAGGAGTGGAACAGGCCGGCACAATACCTCTGCCGCTAACCTCAACCATGCACATACGGCAGGCTCCATAAATGCTTATGTCGGAATGATAGCAGAAAGTCGGCAGTTCGATGTGAGCTTTTTTAATAAGCTCCAGAAGATTGCGCTCGTCTTCTATTTGCACCTCGATATTATCTATAACAGCACTTAGTGTTTTAATCATTTTCATACCCCTCCTACTCAATGGCTATTGCGCTAAACTTGCAGGTTTGCATACAGGCGCCGCATTTTATACATTTATCCTTGTCGATGATATAAGGAACGCCTTTTTCACCTGAAATAGCGCTTACCGGACATTTTTTTGAACAAGCTCCGCAGCTTTTGCATTTTTCCGAATTAATGGCATACTTTTTAAAAGCTTCACATCTGTCTGCCGGACAACGCTTTTCAAAAACATGGGCGTTATATTCATCCCTGAAATATCTTAAAGTGGACAGAACCGGATTGGGGGCAGTCTTGCCCAAACCGCACAGCGAACCGATCTTCACAGTGTTTGCAAGCTCTTCAAGTAGATTGAGAGTCTCACCTGTTGCTCTCCCCTGAATGATATCATCAAGAAGCGCCAGCATTTGCTTTGTACCTTCTCTGCAGGGTACACACTTTCCGCAGGATTCATTTTGAGTAAATTGCATGAAGAACCTGGCTATCTGGACGATACAGGTTTGATTGTTCATGACAACAAGTCCGCCGGATCCCACCATAGCGCCTACCGCTCCAAGGTTTTCATAATCAAGTGGCATGTCCAAGTGTTCTTTAGTCAGACATCCGCCGGAGGGGCCGCCTATTTGAACAGCTTTAAAATCACTGCCGCAGATTGTTCCGTCATCATTTACAGCTCCGCCGCCGATATCATCCACAATCTGCCTTAGTGTTGTACCGAAGGGAACCTCAATAAGGCCGGTATTTGCAACATGTCCTGTAAGGGCAAAGGTTTTTGTGCCTTTTGATTTTTCCGTTCCTATTGATGAATATTGACCTGAGCCCATCTGCATTACAATAGGCACTGAGGCAAGGGTTTCAACATTATTTATGACTGTCGGCTTTCCAAATAAACCGCTTTCTGCAGGGAAAGGAGGCTTGGGAACCGGCATGCCCCGCTTGCCTTCAATGGAAGCAATGAGCGCTGTTTCTTCGCCACATACGAAAGCGCCGGCACCTTCCATAACATGAATATCAAATTCCATATGGCTTCCGAAAATGTTTTTTCCCAAAATACCTGCTGCTCTTGCATCGTCTATAGCTATCCTCAGCCTTTCAACAGCCAGAGGATACTCCGTTCTTACATATATATAGCCTTCTGTACCGCCAATGGCTTTAGCTGCAATAATCATACCCTCAAGCACGCTGTGAGGGTTGCCTTCCATAACACAGCGGTCCATAAAGGCACCGGGATCTCCTTCATCACCGTTGCAGATGACATATTTGACATCGCTTTTATGAATCCGCGTCAAATCCCATTTTCTCCCTGTAGGGAAGCCGGCGCCGCCACGTCCGCGAAGGCCTGATTCCAGCATTGTGTCGCAAATTTCTTTGTCAGACATTTCACAAATAGCCTTGCGGGCCATTGCATATCCGCCGTTTGCAATATATTCTTCTATATCCTGAGCATCTATATATCCGCAGAGCTTAAGTACTGTGCGCTGCTGCAGCTTATAAAAAGGAATATGCTGTATATCGGCATTTGCTGTGCCATCATTGGGAGAGTGATAAAAAAGGCGTGTTATAAGCTTCCCTTTAACAAGTGTTTCATCCACAATTTCCTCCACATCTTCAGGCTTTACTTTAGTATATAGTACGCCCTGAGGATATAAAGTAACGAGGGGGCCCATCTGGCAGAAACCCTGGCAACCGCTTTCGGAAATGATATAATCTGCCTTTTCTTTCCTCGTGGTAACAGCAACCGAAAGTCCTTTTTCCTTTATCACTTCCAGGAATTTTGCATACACCTCAAGAGAACCGTTTGCCACACAGCCCGTTCCGGCACATATGATAATTCTGGCTTTATATTGACTCATGCATTCATCAAAAATCTGTTTTCTCTCTTCAAGAGTAATATTATTGGACATTATCTAATTCCTCCTTTTTAATACTGTCTAAGAGCGCAAGGGTTTTTTCAGGAGTCATGAGTCCGTGGACCTTTTCATCTACTACTACGGCCGGCGCGAGCCCGCAGGCGCCAAGACATGCGACGGTTTCAAGGGTAAACATCATATCTTTTGTAGTTTTATTATTCTTGTTTAATCCGAGATCCTTTTCAAGAGCATTGAGGATTCCTTCCGACTTCTTTACATGACATGCCGTTCCGTCACATATCTTAATAACATGCTTGCCTTTCGGTTCAAGAGTAAAGTGCGCATAAAATGTCGCAACTCCATAAACTGTCGAAGGAGATATATCAAGGGCGACAGATATAAAAGTCATTATCTCCTCGGGAAGATACTTGTACTCTGCCTGTATGTCCTGGAGAATCGGGATAAGTTTGCTTGGACTGCGGTCATATTTGTCCAGAATGATACAGGCACGGTCAAATTTAGATGAAATACTGTTTGCCATTAATTTAACCTCCAATTATTAAAACAAGTTATAAATAATATTTTTGGCTGAGTTTTGTACTCAAATTAAGGATAAGAGATTCTGGAATTGTACATCCTGACTTAAAGACATTTATTATAAGTTATTTATTTAACACAGTTGCTTACAGTAATACCTGAAGTATAGTGGCTTATATAAATCAATCTTCTGTGTTTATGAAATAAAATGATAGTATTCATAATGGTTTGTTTGTACAAATTTTTGGTATGTACCGTTTGGTGTGCTTAAAGTCTATTTTCTGACTTTTGACTTTTTCTTCAGATGCTTTGAAAGTACGGCAAGTGAGGAAGCAATATTTTCATTTTGAACGATAATGCCGTCAGGTACGTTAAGCTGAATTGAAGTAAAATTCCAGATTGCTTGGATGCCGGCTTCCAAAAGCAAATCACATACCTCCTGGGCGCTTTCCCCTGTAACTGTTATTATTCCGATATTTATGTGAAGTCTTTGACAAAGGTCTTTAAGCTTTGAAATCGGAAATATGCGCTTACCGTTTATTTCCGTTCCTATTACAGACTCATCAACATCAAAACCAACGAGTATTTTCATTCCGTAGTTCTCAAAGCCATTATACTTAAGAAGTGAACAGCCTAAGCAGCCTACCCCTACAAGTACGGCCTCGTTCATATTGCCATATCCAAGATACTCCTCAAGGCTTATAATAAGTTTTTCAAGAAGATATCCTGTCTTTGGCCTGCCGCCGCTTTTTATCGAAGCAAGATCCTTTCTTACCTGTACTTCATTCAGATTTAAAGCTTTAGCTATTATGGGTGAGGATATGATCTTAATTTCATCCTTATCAAGAGATTTGAGATATCCAAGATATAAGGGAAGGCGTTTTAGTGTCTGAATTGAAATGGGCGGGTTTATTTTTTCATTATCAGTCATGCCACTATTCCTCTCAAATTTAATCGATAACAGTATATCGATAAACTTTTATCGATTTAAATTATACTGATTTTTATTTATTTATGCAATAAAAAAAACTACGTTTTTTGCAGTTATATGTTATACATCTTATTTTCTTTGTGTTATAGTATACATAAAAAATGCACCTCCAAGTATTAGCCGTTTCTGGCTAGCATTTGAGGTGCATATCTTGAATTGCCACCTTGATCTCAATCTCAAAGGAATAATTCTCTATTCTATTCATCCAAAGTCTCAATTATAAAATCCACGCTCCTGTTTAAAGCCATTCCTTCAACGGTATCATTATCGGCGCCGGAAACGCTTATCCAGACTGTTCTTTTGTTATTTTTTAAATAAAAATGTTACAATAATAATTTATTTAATAAGCCCCTTAATCAAGCGGATATTTCTTGGAAGAATATGCAAATAAGATTCCATTCCCATGAAAGATATCTTATTTCTCATTTCCTCGGGAAGACTTTCAAAATCTTTTCCGTCAAGTATCATTTCTGTCTCTTTTTCAGAAAAGCAAATCCTGTCCTCTACCAGATTAATTCTATCTTTATTATGAGGACAGACATCCTGGCATCTCATGCATCCTACAACAGCATTATGCCAGTCAGCATTTACCCATTCAGGTATTGGTTCATCGCTCTCGTTAAAATTTGTCAGGCAATGATGAGCCCGAATCACAAACCTGCTTTTATCAATTGCACCGGTAGGGCAATTATCAATGCACAGAGAGCAGCTGCTGCAGCTTTTAATTGCCTTAACCTCACCCCAGCTGTCCTCCTCAAATTCATAGTCGGTAACAAAAGCCGACAATCTGAAAAAACTTCCAAACTCTGATACATAACAAATATTATTCCGCCCATACTGTCCCAATCCGCTTCTGACGGCTAATAATTTAAATGGCAGGCGGACTCTTACAAAGTCATGCCCATTTTCTGCGAAAACGCGATTTAATATCCCTGTTACCCGGTTATCAATGGTTGGATATATATATGTAGGAGGAACGACCATATCAAAGGATTTTCCCTTAAATTGAAATTCAGCAAGGCTTTTACCTTGTGGAGAGGCAATTACCATCACTGATTTTGCATCAGGTAATATACTTATGTAGTCATAGTTAAAATCTGCAAGGTTATTTCTATAGAAACTTTTATCTATTAATCCCTGTTCTGCAAATGTTTTAAAGTCTCTGCTGATTTCTTTTAAGTGTTCAGCTTTAAAAACTTTGATTTTGAAACCCGCAGCTTCAATTTCTGAATATAAACTGTCCTCTATCATATTTTCCTCCTTTTTATGTAACCTGTATTTTGACATTTTTTAGTTACATTATTATAATAATATTAATTCAAAGCTTTGTAACTGTCAACAATTAAATTGGAGGTTACGTCATGGATTTTTTATGCCTTGAGTTTGTAAACAGCAGTTGGTACATTACACATAAATTATTTAATGATCCCTTAAGAAACAATGACTGGCTGTTAAGCTTCGCTGACAAGTGGAATATTAAATCATTATCAGCTCCCACAGAAGCAGAGTTAAAAAGACTGATAGATATGAGAAAACATTTAGCAGAAATTTTTGCGAAGATAGCCGGAGGAGAAAAACTGCTTAATGATGATATAGAGTTTATCAATGGTTATATGTCATGTGTAAGTTTTTTTAGAGTGCTTAATGTAGATAAAGAAAACAGAAAATTATATGAAGAGCCATTAGTCCACGGCTGGAAATGGTTTATGGCTGAAATTGCTGCGTCTTTTTCCAGGCTTTATTCCTCACAATATGTTAACAATCTGAGAATATGCCAGAATCCTGAATGCGGGTGGTTTTTTATTGATGAAAGCAAGAAAAAGAACAGAAAGTGGTGCGATGACACCTGCGCCAGCCTTATGAAGGTTAGGAGATTCAGGCAAAGACAGAAAGAAAAAATATAAATATTTTTTGAAAGGATTGTTCGGTTTAGCACTTTATTGAATATTATAATCATTTTTACATGGAGCCGATATTTTTCCAATCTTCCTGAATCATAAGGATCAAAGCAAGTGAATCTGATTTTTCTTTGTTTTCTATATAAGCTCTTAATTGTGTAAAATTATTTTCTATGCTATTTACGTAATCATGGTCTATATCAATTTGTAGAATAGGTTTTATACTTTTCCATGCTTTATCAGCACTCTCTAAGCTCGCTCTGGCATTTTGCCAATCTTCGGTCCGAATGTGGTTTTCAGCTTCTTTAAGGTAACTGGAAAATCCGGTTTTATTGTCCATAGGCCTTCTTATAGGCCCACAGGCACATAATAATAGAAAAATACCAAGCACTATTAATAATGAAATATATTTTTTCAATTCTATACCTCCCTTACTCAATTTTGGGTAGAAATAACATAAGATTGTTTATCTCCCATTAAATCCACATACAGGTTTCCCTTTGTATCCAGTTGAGCTATAGAAACTTCGCTGATATTGATAATATTCTGTTTACCCAGTTGATGCTGGAGCCATGCATTGGACAGCTTCAGCGAGTATAAGGCATCAGTCAGCAAAACTCCGTCTGATATAAGCACAGTGGGCAGCCCTTCATACTGGGTTTGTATATTTAAATCGCCTGGTGTAACGGGCTGTTTTTGAGATTTTTTTAATATACTTAACTTGCCATTGGCCTCAAATAAAGCAAACTCTACATCAGCGATGCTAAATACGCCCTGGTTTCTGAGCTGGGATATAAGATCATCAATAGAAAGATGTAATTTTTTTAGATTCTTTTCTAATATATTGCTATTTTCTATAACAACAGTGGCTTCCCCTTCAACAACTTTTCTGACCCATACATTATGAACGCTTAAAACTGCAAGCAGTATAGGCAGTATTGTCCAGACACCCATACCTGCCAGAGTCGCCGTCGTATTTTGATTAACCTGCACCGAGAGTGTTGAGGCTATGGAACCAATTGTGATGCCTACAACATAGTCAAAGAATGTAAGCTGCGCCATCTGCTGTTTACCCATAAGCCGTACAAGAATCAGCAGGGAAAAGAATGAAATAAAGGACCGTATAATTACCACAAAAATAATATTCAAATTGATATCACTTCTTTCCTGTAGCCCATGTCAGTTTCTATTTCAGTTATTCTTTAGTTTTAGGGAATCTAAAAATAGTATGCATACAAAGCTTTAATATTTTACATGCTGCTTTCACTTTATTTTAACTCTATTTAATTATGTAATGTATTCCACATGATATTTAGGAGGATAAAACAAGAAAAGAAGAAAAAAATAGTATTGTAAGGCAGGTGATTTAATGTGACGGTAGCATCCCAGTTAAAGCAGACAATAGCCACCCTAAAGGGTGTCGAAAGTACATTGAAGGTTTACCGGCTGCAATCTCAGGATGAAGATACCAAGTCAGCATATCAGGAAGCTATAGATACTGCAAATGAAGTTATTAATGATCTTGAAAACAGGTCAAAAACTTTGGAGTTCGAGGAACCACAATATAAAGGATATTAAGTGAGGGAAGTATATGAAGGACTGGGTTGAAATATTGATTAGGTCAGTATCCTTATTTCTAATAGTCTTGTTTTTTACAAGGATAATGGGTAAAGGGAGCCTGTCAAGAATGTCGCCATTTAAGCTGATAAACTTGACTGTAATGGCTATAATTGCCTCCTTTTTATCATTGAAGCTCACAACCCTTACATTTGGGTCTATTGCCCTGAGTGTCTGGGTACTACTAACCATTGCTTTGGAATATCTGTCCATAAAAAGTAAATGGGTGCACGATCTTGTATTTGGAAAAGAGACAGTGCTTATAAAACAAGGGAAAGTTATGGAAGAGAACCTTTTACAGGTAAGATTAACCGGCGAAGAGCTTTTAAGAGAATTACGGTCTAAAAATGCTTTTAACCTGGCTGATGTTGAATTTGCTGTAATGGAGACCACAGGAGAAATAAGCGTACTTTTAAAATCAGATAAAAAACCTATAACTCCCCATGATTTTGGTCAGAAAGTAGCACCCCAGTCTGAATCCCAGACAGTGATACTTGATGGCAACATACTCGACGAGCCCTTAAGCAACATGGGGTTAAACCGGAGATGGCTAATTACACAGCTTTCTGGTTTAGGAATAGCCCTTGAAAATGTGTTCATAGGGCAGGTGGACTCTTCAGGTGACCTGTACGTGGATTTGTTTGACGACAGTATACAGACTCCGCAGCCTAAGGTAAAGGAACTTCTTTATGCAAATCTCGAAAGAACTCATGCTGATCTTCTGAAGTTTGCATTACAGACAGAGAATGCTGAAGCTAAGGATGTTTACTCAAAAGACGCTGCTAAGCTTGATGCGGTATTAAATAAATTAAAACCATATTTATTACATTAGAAGGTGATAAAATGTCCAATATGAAAAAGAAAAAGCTTACCCCCACCCAGCAGGAATATCAAAAATTTGCTAAGGACAGAGAACCAAAACGTTCCGTTTTATTCAACTGCTTTAAGGCATTTTTAGTCGGAGGCATTATCTGTACTATAGGCCAAGGCATACAGATGATTTTTATACAATATTTCAACTTTACTGAAAAGACAGCCGGAAACCCAACCACTGCAGTGCTTATTATAGTTTCTGTGCTGCTTACAGGTCTTGGTGTATATGACCATATAGGACAGTGGGCCGGAGCAGGAAGTATTATCCCGGTTACAGGCTTTGCAAACACAATGGCTTCGGCAGCAATTGAACACCGGAGTGAAGGGTATGTACTCGGAGTGGGCGGAAATATGTTTAAAATTTCCGGACCGGTCATCACTTACGGTGTTTTTTCTGCCTTTGTGGTTGCTATTATAAAACTTACTATACAATGGTTAGGTGGGATATAAATGCTTTACGGGCATCAAACATGGGTTTTTAATTCCAAACCTGTTATTATTTCATCTGCTGCAGTTGGAGGTCCCTTTGAAGCAAACGGAAACCTGTCAGAGGATTTCGATATCCTGCACGAAGATATGTGGCTGGGCCAGGAAAGCTTTGAAAAAGCAGAAAAGAAGCTTTTAGAGCAGGCGGCAGAACTTGCAATAGATAAAGCTAATATAAAGAAAGAAGACGTGACCTTTTTTACAAGCGGAGATTTGATGAATCAAATTATCTCAAGCAGCTTTGCTGCCCGTACCCTTGGAATTCCATTTTTAGGCGTCTACGGTGCATGCTCAAGCTCCATGGAAGGGCTGGCACTGGCTTCTTTGATTATAGACAGCAAAAACGCAAATTACATAGTTGCAGCTGCGTCCAGTCACAATGGATCGTCGGAAAAGCAGTACAGATACCCTACGGAATACGGAGGCCAAAAACCCCCCTATGCCCAATGGACTGTGACTGGCGCAGGTGCAGCTTTGGTAGCACAGGAAGGTTCAGGGCCCAAAGTTAAATGCGCAACTATAGGGCGTGTTATTGATATGGGACTTTCCGACCCTTTTAATATGGGTGCTGCCATGGCTCCTGCTGCTGTTGATACCATAGAAGCACACTTTAGGGATTTACACATAAAGCCATCTCATTATGATGTTATCGCAACAGGGGATCTCGGAAGCGTAGGTCACCAAATCGCAGGGGATCTGTTAAATAAACACGGACTTGAAATACCTCCCGAAATATTTACAGACTGCGGTATACTTATATACAAAAAAGACCAGCCGGTATTCGCCGGAGGCAGCGGATGCGCATGTTCTGCTACAGTAACTTACGGCCATTTCATGAACCGTATGAAAAAGGGAGAGATAAAAAGGATGTTAATTGTAGCAACAGGTGCTTTGCTATCCCCCCTTTCATATCAGCAGAAGGAAAGTATACCTTGTATTGCCCATGCAGTATCCATAGAAATGGAATAAGGTGGTGATTGATTTTGGAGAAGTTTATATGGGCTTTTGTTGTGGGAGGCGCAATATGTGTTATAGGCCAGCTTATGCTGGATGTGCTTAAGCTTACCCCTGCGCATGTTACGGTTACTCTGGTAGTTACAGGTGCCATCCTAGGAGGACTTGGATGGTATGAACCCTTGATTAAATTTGCAGGAGCAGGAGCATCTGTACCTATTAGCAGCTTTGGAAACTCCATAGTAAAAGGAGCATTAAAGGAGGCTAAAGGGTCGGGCATAATTGGAGTTCTTACCGGAATCTTCGATATTACAAGCGCAGGTATTTCCGCAGCCATAATATTTGCATTTATTGCATCATTAATTTTTAAGCCAAAAGGATAGAAAAATACATGGGACATATCTTCGCCTACTTCATATTTCATTGCTTTAAAAAAGAAGATGTGTCCCTAACATTAGTTTGAAGGAGGTGATAACATGACTGTAGCAACTCAATTGCAGCAGGTAATAGCCAGCGTCGAAAGCGCCGCCTCAAGCATGAAGACTTTTGCTCTGGAAACTCAGGATAAACAGGCTAAGCAAACCTTCCAGCAGCTCGCTCAGACTTTTGACGGTGCAGTGCAGACACTAAAGGGAAGGCAGCAGTATATAGAGCAGCAAGAACCACAATACAAGCAGCAGTAATTTTGCAAATAATAGCTGGAAAGTAATTGACTTTTCAGCTTTTATATTTATTTAAATAAAATACCACGAAATTCAAAAATCTGTTATAATCTGAATAAATTCACCCGAATGTTAAATAGCAGAACACGGATATTCCCAATTTTTCTTGTTTTCAAAGTATGTCCCTTTTCCTTTACCTGTAATGCTATAATACCTTCTTTGTCCGCCCTGAATCTCATCACCACAATATGAAAAATACATTGTAACTATTACTATTTTATGAAGCGTCAAATACCTATGGCAAATAAAAAACCAGCAGGTCAATTTTTAACCTGGTTTATTATCATTATTTAAAAGTTATACAGCCGCTTTTTTATAGACATTATTTTAGTATATGCACAACTCCCTGCCCGCCGTCAACCAGAACTTTATCCCCAGTTTTAAGTCTTATTGTGGCATTTCCGCATCCCACGACAGCTGGAACGCCAAGCTCTCGAGCCACAATAGCAGCATGTGACAAAGGTGCACCTACATCAGTTATTACCGCTGCAACCTTAGGGAAAATGGGAGTCCAGCCTACATTAGTGGTTGTGGCAACCAAAATTTCTCCCGGCTGAATTTTTTCTCCTTCTTCCGGGGTTAACAGGATGCGTACTGTTCCTTCTACTCTGCCAGCTGCTCCTGCAAAACCCTTCAGAGTCTCAGAATAAGATGCGATCGCAATTGGCACGGTTGAATTATAGAAGTCCATTCTTTTATTGGTATCCTTCACCCATTCGAAAGGGTTGAATCGCCCTCGAATAACTGATGGAAACGGCGGCAGAGTTTTATATCTTTCATGGTTTTCTTTTCTTGCCGGAATATACTTTATTTTCGCATCCCTATCAGACAGGAGATCTTCTACTTCATTCATGTAGAGGAAAAAAACATCATCGCCTATTCCTGTAATTTCACCAGTCTTTAATGCAAAGGCACGAATAACTCTGAATACCCTTACAAACTCCGAGCGGGCCGCTTCTCTGACACGAGCCCCATTCGACGCTTTTGCTATTTGCTTCTCAAGCCATTTTACTTTGTTAGGAAAACGTTTCTGAAATTTCTTCCATGCAGCCTCATATTGAGTATGCTGCTTCTGTAAAAGTCCTTCTACATCGATATTCGACTCTTTAAATTCTTCAATCTGTCTTTCCAGCCAGTTTACATTTTCAGAGGGGTCCGGTATGGATAGCTCAAACTCATGGGGACCTCTATGACCATTTTGCTTAAAATATTCCTCACGGCTCATTTCTCCTTTGATAATCTTGGAGATACCTACGACCGGTCCAAGGCTTGCCAACTCTGAGTTTCCCCTGAGGTTGGACAAAAGGGTATTCGCATCTTCGGTCCCCACCAGCTTTGTAAGTTTCTTTCCCAATGCCAAAGCAATTACGGCGTTGCTCCCGCTGACTATTAACCCCCACCATGCCTTGGTATTATAGGGTTTAAGCTCATGCTTCCATAAGGCAATCAGCTCTTCCTTGGTATTTACTTTTTTAATCTTTTCTATTGTCATTCCGCACCAATTCGGTGTTCTTTCTATGTGCTGAGACATTTCTTTTGAAATTTCCCTATACTTTTTAAAGTAATACTTGATTCCCAGTACCATAGCTTTTATTACATTCATTCTGGTAAATGGATAGACTGGAATAGTTAAACCCTCCGGTATTTGACCAAAAACTTCACCAAGGATTTTTAAACCTAATTTTGAATTTCCATATAATGCGGTAATAGCTGATAACCTTTGACTGATATTTGAATATATCCTTCCGCATATGTTGCCAGACCATAGATAATACCCCGGGACAAAACCGGATTCTATATCCAGAGTCCTGACTATACTCCAGGTAAGTGGTGTGACAACATCTGGGATTGCTTCTCCCACATTGGTATTTACCCAAAGAGCATCCCCTGCCAAGCTTTCGTTTATTTGATAGGTATCCAAATTACCTATTGTTAAAGTAGTTATAGGTCTTGCCTGTAAAATGTATAATTTCCCTCTTGCCACAGCCCATTCAATATCCTGGGGATTTCCTAATTCCTTCTCAAGCCTTGCCGCATATTTATAGAGGTTGCTGGCATACTTCTTAAACTCATCAGGACCGTCATATTTTCCCTTCGGCCTATTTAATTTGAAGTCATGTGCATTTACTTCTCCGGAAACAAGCTGTTCTCCCAACCCATGTATATAATTACCTATCATGTTTGCAAAACTGCCTGTTATAGGGTCAGCGGTAAATAATACCCCTGAAATTTCAGAAGGCACCATCAACTGCACAACTACGGCAATTTGATGAGATTGCTCAATACCTTGAACAGAGCTGTATACCTTTACCCTCTTTGACTGTCTTGATCTGAAAACTGTATAGATGGCTTCCATAACCTTTTCATCTGTCTCTACATTGAGTACGGTCTCAAATTCACCTGCAAAAGAGGCTTGAGTTGAATCTTCGCTTAAAGCAGATGACCGCACTGCAAACAGCGCCCCTTTATTGCCCTTTCTGATTGTGTTAAGGAAAATAAGTATCTCGTCCCAAGCTTCTTTATTCAGCTTTTCTTCCTCGAAAGCTGATGGCAAAACAACAAAACCTTCCGGTACCGGATATCCGCTCTGAAACATTTTGGCCAGCATACTGCCTTTCCCGCCTGCAAAAGCCTGGAATTCAGGAGTCAAATCCTTAAATCTTTTTACTATATTTGTCATGAAAGTTCCTCCTTTTGCTTTTCAATTCCAAATCGAATCATAGAAAGAAAATTTTTCCTTTCTTCAAGAAAATTTCGAAGATACGCTTCTTCCAAGTCATGGTTATTATCTAATTCTAATAAAAACTTGTCATCAAAATAATCCAGTGTGAGCATAACCAGTCTGAAAGCCTGCTCACGGTCCACGCCTTTTCTAAGTGGGACCTTTTTAAATAATCGTTTCCATTCTTTTTCATTATTTGCAAGAAGCACTCCATACTTATCTTGAATCTCCATTTTAAGTTCATCCGGCGTCGCATAAAAAGCTTCTTGCATAATTCTCATCAGGCCGGAATTTTTTTTGTAATAATGGAATTTGATGACGCTGAATTTTTCTTTTGCCTCAAAAAAATCCTGATGTTCCAACAGTGTATCAAAACCCATTTCAATCCTTCCTTTTTCGATGCATCTGTCCAAGACACTGAGATACAATTCTTTCTTGCTCTTAAAATGGTGAAAGATTAGTGCCTTGGATATGCCAGCCGCCTCCGCCAGCATCGTGGTCGAGGTATTAACATATCCATGACGGGAAAACACATCAAAGCAAGCGTCTAAGATTTTTTCTTTATCATAAAGCTGTAAAGGCATGAGTTTTACCTCCTTATTGTTATATTGACCAGCGGTTAGCATGATAATAACATTTTAGTGACCAGTGGTCAATATATTTTTTATTTTTATATATACTTTGAACAGATTATCTATATAATTTAAATACTTTTAGAATTTAACCGAAACAAAAAAAGGTTGAGCCATTTAAAGCTAACCGGCTCAACTTCTTGCAAAAATTTATTTTATTATTCATTCCAAATATATAGATATAAAAATCATGTTAACGCTTCATCTAATGTCTGACATATATTCAAATGCTGTTATACCATATATGCTTTTAAAATGCCTGTTTAAATGGGTTAAATCTACAAATCCGCATTCGGTCACTGCAAAATATATGTCTTTGTTTTTTTCTATTAATTGCTTGGCATGTTCAACTTTACAGTTTAAAAAAAATTGGTATGGAGAAATCCCTGTGTTAGCTTTAAAGGCCCTGATGAACTGGAATTTTGACATATCTAATTCTCTGCAAATGTCATCAATCCTTAACACATTTCCTAAATTGAAGTATATCATTTCTTTTGCTTTTTTGATAAGAATATTATTTTTTTTAAACCATTTACTGATTTCTGTTTGAGAAAAATTATCCACAAGAGTTAAAAGTAACTCGCTGCACATAGATTCATCTTCGTCTCTGAATATGGCATTTATCAGGTTTAATATGCTTTGCTCAAGCCTGTAATTATATACGATAGGAGATGAAAACCTTACTAAATCCCTTTTTCCAAGTATCTCCAAAAACAACTTAGGGTTGATATAAGCCATTACATAATCAACACCAGACTTATCCTGCGAGCTTCCATCATGTACCTGTTCCGGATTAAAGAGCATAACCCCATCCTGATATGATGATTGTAAACTTCCATCCATGTTATACTGCTGAACGCCGCGCAATGTTACACCAAGAGCATATTCTTCATGGCAGTGCTTTTTATATTTGAAATCGGCAAAACTTGCAGATAATGCAGTAATCCCTGCCGACTTTTTATATACAAATTTCTCCATATGAATTCACCTTCTAATTATCTCAACTATTCCTGATACCTCTATCGCTGAATAAATTAATAATATCGCTAATGTTATATTAACGGGCTTTTGATATTTTTGCAAAAATTTCTTGAAAACCGTGCCGAAAAATGCCCACGTTGCAAGGGCTGAAAGGGCAATAGTTGTTATAGCTAAAACAAATATCAATAACATATGCAACGATTTATAATATGGCATAACATAGCTCGGAATAACAGTCATTGTAAATACCCAAACTTTAGGGTTTACAAATTGCATTAAAAATCCGGACATAAATGTAGCGGTTTGTTTGGTGATATCCCCTGCCACATCCATTTTGGATACTTGATACGCAAGGTAGAGCATATAAAGACTTCCTATTATCTGCATCACAATCAGAATTTTCGGCACAATCACTGCAAGTACACTGTTCAGAATAACAGAAGCAGCAAGCAGTGTACCCAAGGCAGCTGCTGCTCCCAATACATATTGAAATGCTTTATTAATCTTGAAATTATGTGCTATGGATAAGATGGCAATATTCGTAGGCCCAGGTGTAAATGTTACTATAACACAGTATATTAGAAAAGCTATAACGTTCATGAGAACCCCCCTTGATTGTATTTTTTATGAATTATACTTTTTAATTAGCATGAGGTATAGTATGATATTGCAGGATTGTTGTTAAGAAGGGATTCTACAAACATTTTATTTTAAAGACATTTGGTATATTGGCCGACATTATTTTAGATTTAAAGCTAAATGAAAAGGATACTTTATAAAAGCATCCTTTTTTATACAAGCTGAATTTCATATAAATTCTATCATCACCTGAAAATAGATTAACAGGCTTATCTCTGGTCTTCAATTGATGCATCGCTGTTATTCGCTGAAAGCTCAGTTATAGGGTCATAAGGCGGGCCGACCGGCACACTTGGCAGCAAAGCTATATCCGTCGCATTTTCCGGACTGCCCCATGAGTTTCCTGAAAAAACAAAGATTGCGCCGTCAACAACAAACCCACGAGTATTATAAACTACATTACTATATATATATCCTGTTGTATTGGGATTTAAATATGCCGACTGCCGCATTGAATAAAAAATATTATTCTCAACTATTAAATTAGTCATATTGTTTGACTGAGAAACAAAACCCCTGTTAACTATCCAGCCTGTTGACGGACCTGCCTGGGGCGGACCGAAAATTACATTGTTGCTCAGTTTATGATTCGTACCTCCCAATTGTATAAACTCAACAGCATAGGGATTATTGCTGGTAATTGTCAAACCGTCAATGGTTACACCATTTCCGACAACGGTAAAAACAATAACCGCAGCTTGGGACTGTATGACTGTATTTGGATAGCCCTTTATTGTCACTCCCGCTTTATTAACTAACATGTTGGCGGTAATGGGATACAGCCCGCCCAGTATATGGACGGTCCCTGTCGGTGATACTGCAGTCAATCCCTGCTGTATTGTTCCGAATGGATTAGCATGTGTACCGTCACCTCCTACGGCACCTGCCTGAACATATACTTCAAATGTATCAGGCAGAACTGTTCCCGTCGGACCTGTTGGCCCGGTAGCTCCCGTGGCTCCGGTAGCTCCCGTGGGGCCTGTGGCACCCGTATCGCCGGTGGCTCCCGTGGCACCAGTAGATCCTGTTGCTCCTGTATCTCCTGTGGCCCCTGTCGGTCCGGTAGGCCCTTCCGATGGACCTGTTGGGCCTGTCGGTCCGGTGGGCCCGGTAGGTCCGTCTGGTGGACCCGTTGGGCCGGTAGCTCCCGTGGCACCCGTATCACCTGTCGGGCCTGTGGCACCAGTAGATCCTGGGGCACCCGTATCGCCTGTGGCTCCCGTGGTACCAGTAGATCCTGTTGCCCCTGTTACTCCAGTGTCTCCGGTGGGTCCAGTAGATCCCATATCACCTGTCGGGCCTGTGGCTCCAGTATTACCCGTTGGACCTGTGACACCTGTAGGTCCAATAGATCCCGTATCTCCTGTTGGGCCTGTGGCTCCCGTGGCTCCAGTATTACCCGTTGGACCTGTGACTCCCGTAGGTCCAGTAGATCCCGTATCTCCTGTTGGGCCTGTGGCTCCCGTGGCTCCAGTAGGTCCCGTATCACCCGTCGGGCCTGTTGGGCCGGTACTTTCAATATCATCCTCAATCACAACGAGTACCGCCTTTACCGGAACGATTGCCGAATAATAAAATGAAGCCGAAGATGAATTTATCAAGGAAACTTCCACAGGAGCGGTATCAACATCAATAATTCCTATGCCAGTCACCTGCCCTGTCCTAATTGGAGAATCGCCTACCAAAAAATCTCCCTGGGATGAAGATAATGCAAATACAGCTCCGTTGTTTGATGCAGAAGTTTGAGTCGCAACCCACCAGTTTATTGCATATCTGCCGGCTTCATTAAATGTTATAATACCTGTCGCACTGTTATAACCCACATTTCCCTCTGAATATACGATAGTATCAAAGAGTATATTGGCTGCAGGCTCCACAATTCCGGAGGCCAGCAGCTCAAGCTGCAATGCTATATTACTCATCAAACTCCTCCAAATTTTATTTTATATCGAAAAAATCCTATATAACTGCATATATAACTTATACATTATAGTCTTTCTACATTACTTTATGTTTTTAGACACATGAATGCAACCATGAATCGATATTAATATTTATAAATCACCATTAATTGCACTCTGAAAATCGCAAAAGTATTTTCCATAAATTAACATTGGTTAATTCAAATTTTACTATCCATTAACCTTCTTAATATAATTTGTTCATATTCCCCAGCGCTCAAATATGGTAGAAATCTCAAATCAGATGTTCAATACCCCGCAACGCCCCGACGTAATTTTAGGCGGTGGAGCTCAATGGTTCTGGCCTAAATCGGTACCCGGTTCAAAACGTACGGATGAAAGAGACTTGATAGGCGACTTTGAAAAAGAAGGATACGAATTTGTAGGAAACGCACAGGAATTAAAAAATGTGGACACTTCCAAAACCAATCAGTTATTAGGGCTTTTCCATAACACCACCATAAACGTTTATATAGATAAAGCTATTGAAAAAAGCCCGGATGTATTAAAGAATTATCCCGATCAACCCATGCTGTGGGATATGACCAAGAAATCCCTCGATATATTAAGTAAAAACGAAAACAGCTTCTTCCTCATGGTTGAAGGAGCTTCCATTGATAAACAGGAACATGTAATGGATTGTGAACGTGCAGTATGGGAGATTAATAGCGGCAAAGACGCTCAGGCTGCCTTTCCCGGGGCAGTAATGGCAAATATATTTGATATGCTTGGACAAAGTGAAGACGTACTGGCAGTTGTTTCATATATAGTATTGGCTATTGCAATAATTACAATAGTAATATCTCTAAGCTGGTCCATTCTTTTGCGGTCCAGAGAAAATGCAATTTTAAGGGCTATTGGGGCCGGAAGCTCGGACATATTTAAAATTGTGATTATAGAAAGCTCTATAATTATCATGATATCGGTTATTTCAGGCTTTATTTTCGGACATTTGTTATCTTTAGGAATTGCTATGTATATGCAAAACAATACATAACTTTATGCGCCTGTGACCTTTTCAGCAAAAGAACCTGTCATTATAATTACAGCAGCCCTAATTGGGATGGCGGCCTCCCTCCTTCCCGCAATTAATGCATATCGCACGGATGCTGCAAGTAATTTGATGTTAAAATAGAATTTAATTTATTTTTCTATATATGACTGATTGTTAATTTTGTGTTATAATAATTAATATATTAACAATATTATTTTAGGGAAAAGGAGAATGATATTATGGTTAATGAAAATTCACAAGCACCTTCCAATGTACCTGTTCAAAAGACACCAATTAAATACAGCAGGGAATTATTATTACATCAATTATCCATAGAATGTACAGGCAAAGTTGATTGTCCTAAATGTCTAGAAATAAAAGATAAATTAAACGCAACATCAAGATAATTTTTTTAACATGGAAAGAACCGGTATTGTCCGGTTCTTATTTTATATCTCTATTTTGGTTAAGCTGCCTTCCTTGGTAAAGAAACGCTGAATATTCCTTTCAACATTGGGGTCGGGAATTAAGTTTGGAGCATGGTGGGTCTTGGTGCGTGCATCTATGATCATGTTATCGCATGCCCAGTGCTTGTTTTCATAATAGCTGTTAACTCCGTAAATATCATGGGAGGGATTGCTTCTTGTGAATGTCTCCCAAAAGAAATTGTTAAGTTCACTGCTTAAATTCAAGCTGTCATCACACAGTATTATAACCGGGCATTGAGGAATTGGCCCTCCGTCTAAAATCTCCCTGCATAAATTATCAATCTCGGTTTGCGCTTCACTATAGCCAGTAAATTCCAACCCATCAATGGCTACTATTCCCGGCATTATCATATGTGGGTTTTTAAACTGCGATAAGTTTTGAAGCTGCTCAGGCACATCCTTACACAGCTCTCTTTTTTTATCTCCATAAGCCGCCAGCACAACCTTGCTCCCCGAATTCAATCCCATACCCGAATAATCCAGCGTATCTATTGTGGTATTGGTGTGAAAATGGACGTCACGGTGAAGATCAATACGCTCCAGTATATAAGTCAGAAACTCCACTTCATTTCGGGTATTAAGTTCCTTTTCCTCTTCAGCTGTAATAAACAAATATTTAGCAAGGCTTACATGCCCTGTGCCCAAAATTCTGTTGGCAATGGTTAGAAGCTCCGCCGGCTGCTTTATTTTCATAAAAGGTGTATATCTTTCACTTCCTATGGCAAATAATAGGGGGTGCACCCCTGCTGCATCAACGGCATGGACTTCCTTAACCCCCGGAATTTCATATTTTATGGCATGGCCGGTCAGTTCATGTACCAAATCTCCAAAGGAGGTATCCTCCTGAGGAGGGCGTCCTACGACTGTAAACGGCCAGATTGCATTTTCCTTGGCATATACCTTATGAATTTTCATTACAGGGAAATCGTGGACCAGGCTGTAATATCCTATATGATCACCGAAGGGTCCCTCAGGCTTGGTTTCATCGGGATAAATTTCACCCGTTATAACAAAATCCGCATCCAGGCTTATTAGATATCCGTCTTTATAGCAGTAGCGAAAATTTCGTCCTGATAATAAACCGGCAAAAGTCATCTCACTTAAACCCTCAGGCAGGGGCATTATGGCAGCTAAAGTATGGGCAGGGGGCCCTCCTACAAATACGCTGACCTTAAGAGTGCTCCCCATTTTCTTAGCTTTATGGTGATGAATGCCTATGCCGCGGTGAGTTTGATAATGAAGCCCGACTTCCTTGTTTATGACATAATCATTTCCTGTCATCTGAACCCTGTACATACCTAAATTGCTGTTCATTATTCCCGGTTTTTCCGGATCCTCGGAATAGACCTGAGGCAGTGTGACAAATGCCCCTCCATCTTTAGGCCAATGATGGATTAGAGGAAGGTCTGAGATTTGAATTTCCCTGAATCCGGAAAGCTTATTATTAAAACTCTTTATAGGAAGAGCCTTTGAGGCTGACAAACCAGTTCCTATATATCTGAAAGGATTTTTAAATACGCTCATAGGATTATTGCGTACTGCGATAACATCCTTAGTGGCCTCTAATGTATGTCTGAATATGAATTTGCTTCTTTCCAGGGTGCCGAATAAATTGGATACCGCCCTGTATTTTGAACCTTTTACATTTTCAAATAAAAGTGCCGGACCCTTAGCTTTATTAACCTTTAAATGTATAGCAGCCATCTCAAGGTATGGGTCTACTTTCTCATGAATCCTTATCAATTGACCGGTTTTTTCAAGGTCAATAATACATTCTTCTAAAGTACGATGCATATAAAGTCCCCGTTTCTTCATTTGATTTTGCTATATAAAATTAATGAGGCTATTTTTATAGTTTATCCTTTGCAATTAATATTCTATATCCTGTTTTTATAAAAGGTCAATAAAGAATATATAACAGATCATTCTTTTGATAAGTATATAGTAACATCCTTGCCTTTCGATAAAAAGATAATTGTTTTCTCACTTTTATAACCATCAGCTTGTGCAGTAATCAAAACCGGCATGGGAACAACGGGTTTATATAGATATGGTCCTACATCGGCTGTACCCGGCTGCCCTTCCAAAGAAATATTAGGTACCAATGTAATTTCAGGTTCTGCAATATATTCCTTTGTTATTACATCCTTAACTCCAATGGTGGCATATCTTTCATCTCTTATGCTGTAAAATATACCGAAGACAAGCAATAAGAGCAGCATCAGCATCATTTTTTTATTCATATGGAAACCCCCTGTCCCTTTTGTAAATAGTTCTATTATTTTATTATAATTCCTTTAATTTAGTAATGCTATTTATACACATCCAAGAAAAATTTGTCAGAAGAAAAACTCAAACTGCCGCATATTCTATCCCTTCAATACAAGCAAAGATACCGTATATAATAGATAGGAAATATACTCACAAAAACAGACAAATTCGACAAAATAACTACTACAGAAAGGAGAAATATACTTAATTCACAGAAAGGGGAAAAATAATGCTCAATTTATCAAGAGACATGGGAATAGATTTAGGTACTGCAAATACTTTGATATATGAAAAAGGCAGAGGCATAACTTTCAGAGAGCCTTCTGTCGTTGCTATAAAGAATGATTCTTCAAAACGTCCTCTGGCTGTAGGTTCCGAAGCGAAGCAGATGATTGGAAAAACCCCTGGAGATATTGTAGCCATAAGGCCTTTAAGGGCGGGTGTTATAGCTGATTTTGATGTAACACAAATAATGATGAAACACTTTATTAATAAATCCTTCAAAAGAAATTTCTTTACGAGGCCAAGGATTACTGCCTGCTATCCTTCAAGCGTGACTTCTGTGGAGATGAAAGCCATCGAGGAGGCCATATATCTGGCAGGAGCTAAAAATGTATTTCTCCTTCCGGAGCCAATGGCAGCAGCAATAGGCGCAGGTTTACCCGTCGAAGACCCTTCAGGCAGCATGATAGTAGATATTGGCGGCGGCACCACCGACGTAGCCATAATATCCTTAGGAGGGATAGTTGCAAACAAGTCCCTTCAGATTGCCGGAGATGAACTGGATTCGTCCATAGTTTCGTACATAAGAAAAGAATACAATCTTATGATAGGCGATAGGACTGCAGAACAGGTTAAAATTGAAATAGGCTCCGCCTACTGCACAGGCGATGATAAATCCATGAAAATCAAAGGCAGGGATTTAGTTACAGGCCTTCCGAAAATACTTCCGGTTACCTCGGCAGAAATCCGTGAAGCCATCAGTGAGCCTGTAAACTCCATAATAGATGCCATTAAAACCATTTTAGAACAAACTCCTCCGGAGTTAGCATCGGATATTATGGATAAAGGCATTACACTTACCGGCGGAGGAGCGCTGCTTCATGGCTTGGATATGCTTATTAGAAAAGAGACGGATTTAAAAGTTACAATTGCTGAAACCCCCTTAGACTGCGTTGCGATAGGTGCGGGAATGGTTCTTGAAAATCTGGATAAGCCGGGATATATAAATGCCCTGTCATTTTCAAAGAAAATGAAATAGATATCCTTAAAATAAATATATCTAAATAATCAAGGAGCTGTCTAACCAGCAGCATCATAAAAATGGCGTGTCGTTCTATGTTTTCCAATAAACGTTTTTCGACACGCTCTTGTAATATTTATTAATACTTTCAAAAAAATTTTAAACTCTTGCAAAAATCCGTTAATATTTCTCCGGCGCAATTGTCTTTGAAAGATCGATTCATTCAAAATAAATCCACCGCTTTACCCCTTCACTTCCCTACCACATTGCCAGCATTTATAAAAAAGCCTTCCCCATTTGTGATAGGTTGGTGACAGGAATTAATCTTGCTATACCAACAATATTAGTTTTGTATCATGCTGAATAATTATCTAAAAAAGCTAAAAACAGCATGCTTATTAAAGAATAAATATGTAAAATAGTCACATTTACCTCTTATTAGCTTATAATAATATGCAAGTATTTTTGAAGGATATTAAATGTAATGCGTACATCTCCTAAAACTCCAACCCAATTCCCCGACTTACCTCCGAAAAACCCAACCGATTCTCAAAGGCATAAGATGCTCTTAGATTCCCTTACTAAAGTTGATAGGCCTGAAGATTATGAAAACATTGTACGGCTATTAGGTCCGCCTCAAAAAATAACAAGCTATGGAAATCCTGGAGAATTTAAAGGTAAGAAGGTAGGTATAATTGGCGGTGGCCTTGCAGGAATGTCGACAGCCTTTGAACTCCGGAAGCTTGGGTATGATATTACTGTTTTTGAACCGCATACTGAAAGAATCGGAGGGAGAATATACACACATTACTTTGATAAAGATAAAAAATTATATGCTGAATTTGGGGCAGGGAGAATACCTGCCTCCCATGAAATAGTATGGCACTACATTAACCTTTTCAAATTAAATACAGAGCCTGTAATTACGTCGAACTCTAATGCCTTTATCTATGTCAAGGATGTAAGGGTCAGAACCGACCCAAAAGGTGAAAATGTACTTCATCAAATCTACCCTAAGTTTGATTTGACCATAAAGGAAGCAAATACACCATGGCCAGAGCTTTATGATCAAGTAGTTAAATATTACCTGTCAACTTTGCCGCCTGAAGTAAGAAAACAGTTTCTGATGATATTGCCAAGGTATGACTATAGATTTGAAGCTTTACAAGATATTAATACTCGCCAGGCTCTTGAGGAGTATGGATTGACCAGTGAAGCAATCAATCTAATCACAAGTGTTATGCCTGCAATAGGATCAATAATTACTAATAGTTACGAAGCAGAGCTGCATAGTGAATATACTGTAGACTATCAGAATTTATACCTAATCCCCGGTGGGATGGTTAATCTTCCACTTGCATTTTATAAATCCCTGACTTCACCAAATCCTGTAGAATACCACGATATACCACAGAATGCTCTCGGGAAAGTTACCTGGAAGGGTGGATTTGTTGTAAACGGGATTTTGAAATCACATGTAGATGGAAAAGTCACTTTACGTTATAGAAATGTATATGCTACCGATGATTTTTTTGAAGACTTTAATTATGTTATCGTTGCTGTACCTTTTACAACATTAAGAGCAATGGATATTGACCCGGCTTTTAGCTCAAGGAAAATGCAGGCAATTAAAGAGGTATCTTACCGGGATGCTCAAAAGACATTTTTCCTCTGCAAGCAACGATTCTGGGAAAAGCAAGAAATTTTCGGCGGCTCGTCTTATACTGATGAAATTATTGGAACAATATCATACCCTCATGATCATGCACACTGCATACAAAATGCTGCTGATTGCTCTTCTGATGAACCTGGTGTCCTTATGGCTTCATACACTATAGGCGGAGATGCTTCTGCACTGGGTAACTTAGTTTCACCAGGACAATATCTAACTATAAGAAGCAAAGTAGAAAAAGTCCATGGACTTCCAAGATGGTATTTAGATGAAAATAAGACAGTTATTGACTTTAAAACTGTTGATTGGGTTAGGGAGCCATGGTTTCATGGTGGATTTCAGATGTTCCTCCCGGGACAGAAGAGAGAATTCTTGTATGTTTCTAATATTCCCGAATATGATAACAGGGTGTTTTTTGCAGGAGAACACACTTCAACGAAGAACGGCTGGATACAGGGTGCACTGCAAAGCGGTATGGCTGCCGCCAACGATGTTGCATATTATTCTGTAATCCATAAGCATCAGAGATAAAATTGTTTAAGATTGTTCACCAAGAATATTATAAAATGTAAACATAGTACCGCTTAATATCACAAGGATGCTTATGCAAGATTCGCATGGGCATCCTTGTAACATTTATTAACACTTTCGAAAAAAAATTTTAAACTCTGGCAAAAATCGGTTAATATTTCTCCAGTACAATTATCTTTGAAAGGAGGTAAAATGATGAACAAGCATTTGCTCGTACGTTTGCTGAAGTTTTTTTTGGAGGAGAAATTAGGAGGAAAAGCAAAGCTACTGACCTTTAAAGAGGCAGGAATGCTAGCAAGTAACGATGGGTTAGTCGTTAGGTTTGACAATGAAGATGAATTTCAGATTACATTAGTTCAATCCAAAATCGGCAAGGAGGATGAACAAGGGAAAAATGAAGAGTCAAGAGATTCAAAAAATCAAAAAGGAAAAATGGACTATCCCCAAAATACAGGCAAAAAATTACTATATTATAGACAGGAAAGTGGTTCACAGCAAAAGACACATGATTAAGAATAAGATAGGTTCAGGAAAGGAGAAACAAATATGACTAAAAGCAAGAATCTTATAGTTATGCTGGCTGTTTTAATGTTGAGCGCTGTTTTATTTATCGGCTGCAGTCCTTCTGGCGGAGCAGAAACATCTCCAGATGACCAAACTGAAGGTCAAACACTTGAGGATATAACTACTGGCCAAAATGAAATTGACCAAGATGAAGCTGACCAAGATGAAACTCAGTCTGAATCTACCATCAGCGGCACGTTAAAATCAGTAGATGCTGCTTCCGGTATGATTACCATCACTACTCAAAACGGTGATGAACTGGCATTTAAAGCTACCAGTGAAAGCAAATTTTTTGTAGGTGAATCTTCATTAACCATTACTGAATTAGCCGACAAGACTGATTTAAAGGTTAATATAGAATATGATTCTGAAACGAAAGATTTGATATCCATCAGTATACAAGGCTAGAACATTGTAAATTCTCAAAATGTAAAATTAAAAATAGAGGAACTTTTCAAACTGAATATCCGACAAAATAAAGAAGTAAATATAATAAAGAGCTGGGAAGCAATTGCTTCTCAGCCTTTCTGGCTGTTTTAGAAAACTTTCCATTACTGCTTGCAATTAAAAAATGCCGGATGAACAATGGAAATTTTTAAATTTTCCTGTCTCCTGCTAATATGGTAAAATCGATATAAGGCTGTTGAGGGATACAAGGAGGTGAAGCAATGCCGTATTTAGGCAAGGTTTTGATAGTCGATGATGACCAAAATGTACTGGAACTGGTAAAGTTATACTGTGAAAGAGAAGGTTTTGAAGTCATTGCCCTAAGTGACGGTGAGCTTGTGCTGCCCACATTCGGCCGTGAAAATCCCGATGCGGTAATACTGGATATCATGCTTCCAGGTAAAGACGGGCTTACTCTGTGCCGCAGTTTAAGGGAGGTACGTATGGTCCCCATTATCATGCTTACAGCCAAGGGCGAGGAAGCCGATCGAGTTTTGGGACTGGAAATGGGAGCTGATGACTATGTTTCCAAACCCTTTAGCCCCAGAGAATTAGTAGCCAGAATCAAAGCGGTGCTTCGCCGCACTCAAACCATTGGTGAGGTGACAAGTTGGAAATTGAAATACCCCTGTTTGGAAATTCAGGCCGATACCAGAAGAGTTTTTGTTGATGGCAAAGAAACAGAAGTTACCCCCAAAGAATTCGATTTACTTTATCATCTGGCCCAAAACCCTCGACGGGTTTTCACCAGAGATGAGCTGCTGGCAACGGTCTGGGGATATGATTATTTTGGCGATCAACGTACAGTGGATGTCCATATCCGCAGGCTGAGGGCAAAGTTATCTCCCTTGTCCCACGAATATCTAGCAACCGTTTGGGGTGTAGGATACCAGTTTACACCTCCTGCACAGGGAGGAGAAAGTACGACATGAATAACTATATAAGACAATGCAATGAAAAACTCCAGTGGGTAATTCACTCTATATACAAATTCTTAGCTTTTATAAAGCATTTGCTGCAGGAGCAATTCAATAAAAATATTTATACCAGAATATTGTTTACCAATGTAACAGCCTTTGTTGCCGGCCTTATTGCTGTAACAATGTTTTCTACCTATGTGGTAAAACAGGTAGCTTATGATCAGTCCCAGCAGGACTTATTGCGCAAAGCCAAAAGAGTGAACTATGCCTTACTCCAGCAGACGGGCCAGTCGTGGGTGCCGGCACCTGACGAACAAGCAAATAATCAGGGTCAGGGGGGCCAGGAATTTTTAAAATTTCTGGCCGATACATTTGATGTTAAAATTACTATTTATAATAAAGAAGGAAACATTATAGGCACCTCGGAGGATCAGGAAGTGGTACCCGGCAGCAAGGTGGAGACAAAATTCATTGAAATACTCACTAAAGGTGAAACAATTATTACAAAGGCTCAGGATAGTGAAACAGGCCAGCCTACCTTAATCGCCTTTGTACCCATGGGTAACAACATGAGCACCATTCAAAACGGTATTTTGCTGGAAACAAAGCCTTCCAATGTGGAACTTGCCTTAAACAAAATGCGTTTATACCTTATTATCGGTGGAATGATCATACTTGTGATTTTTATTTTCATTTCTGTTCATCTGGCCATGTACATCTCAAGGCCCATTTCCCGCCTGTCTACCACCGTGTCGGAAATCAGCAGGGGCAGCGATGTTTTAAGCGTTGAGGATCAGCCACTGGATGAGATCAATATCCTTGCCGGCCAACTAAACAAACTGGCGGTAAGGCTGCAAAAGATACAGGCTGAAAGCAGCAGAATGGAAGAAGAAAGAGCCCGGCTGTTTGGTGAGATATCCCATGAATTGCGTACTCCGCTGACGTCTGTCCAGGGGTTTGTTGAGGCCATCCGCGATGGAATAGTGCAAGATGAAGCTTTAATGGAGCGATATCTGGATACCATTTATATCCAGACTCTTCATATTACCAGACTGGTAGATGACCTGCTGGCATTAAGCCGGCTGGAAAGCGGTAATATTACTGTAGAAAAGCTTCCTGTAAACCTGATAGCCCTGGCCCAAGGTGTGGTCATGTCCATGGAGGATGCGGCCAAAAGCAGAAGTACCTCCATCCTGTTTGAGAAGAAAACAGAAAACGCAGTAGTTATAGGGGATGTTGACAGGATGGAACAGATTATAAGAAATCTTCTCAAGAATGCTATCAGGGCTACGGAAAATGGCACCGTCAGAGTCGGCGTGGAAACCCGGCAAAGTGAAATTGTACTTTCCATTGAAGATGATGGTATTGGCATAGCGAGTGAGGACTTACCTCACATTTGGGACAGATTTTATAGGGTAAAGAACCAGCGCGAAAACCCCATGCAGGAAAATGGAAGCGGTCTTGGCCTGGTGATTGTAAAAAAGCTGGTTCAGTTACAAGGAGGCAGTATAGATGTTGCCAGCCAATTAGGAAAGGGTACAACCTTTAGCATAAGTTTTCCATCTTTTGACCAGAAATAATCCTGAAAAACCTGATAATACTCTTTCTGGTTCTTGACGTCTGGCATGGAAAGCAGGTTATCATGCCGGGCGTCTCAATTCTACAATCTAATAGGACAGGCTTCTTTAAGCATTGTTTAATTCTATATTATGTTAGCAAAAGGGGATGTAATAGATGTTTAATTTGTCAAGAGATATGGGGATAGATTTAGGTACCGCTAATACTTTGATATATGTTAAAGGAAAAGGTATCATATTTCGGGAGCCATCTGTCGTTGCTATAAAAGATGATTCTACGAGGCAGCCCCTTGCTGTAGGTGCTGAAGCAAAACAGATGATAGGCAAAACTCCTGGAAATATTGTAGCAATAAAGCCTTTAAAGGATGGAGTTATTGCAAATTTTGATATAACTCAAACAATGATGAAGTACTTTATCAGGAAATCCTTTAGCAAAAGTTCTTTCGTAAAGCCAAGGATTATGGCATGTTATCCTTCGAGTGTAACTCAAGTAGAAAGAAAAGCTATTGAAGAAGCAATATATCAGGCTGGTGCAAAAAATGTATATTTGTTTCCTGAACCAATGGCGGCAGCCATAGGAGCCGGGTTGCCCGTTGAAGAGCCCACAGGCAGCATGATTGTAGACATCGGTGGCGGAACCACCGATGTGGCAATAATTTCTTTAGGGGGTATAGTAACGAACAAGTCACTGCGGATTGCAGGCAATAAATTAGATCTGGACATAATTTCTTACATAAGGAAAGAATATAGCCTTATGATTGGTGAAAGAATGGCAGAACAGATTAAAATTGAAATAGGCTCGGCTTTCTCCGATGAAGTAGAAAAGACAATGGAAATTAGAGGCAGAGACCTTATTACCGGCCTTCCAAAGGTACTTACGATAACTTCAGCAGGAATCCATGAAGCCCTCAGTGAGTCTGTAAGCTCAATAGTTGATGCTATTAAGTCTACATTGGAAAAAGCCCCTCCCGAATTGTCAGCAGATATTATGGATAAAGGTATTATGCTTACCGGAGGCGGAGCTTTACTTTATGGGCTTGATAAATTAATAAGTAAAGAAACGGATTTAACGGTAAACATTGCTGATGAACCTTTAGATTGTGTTGCAATAGGGACAGGAAAAGTACTTGATAATATTGATAAAGCAGGTTATATGAGTTCCATGTCTCTATCAGGGAAAAAAAGATATATCGGTTAATACATACCTGCCTATAGGTGCTTAAAGATACTGAACACTCCCGATTTTCCTGACGACTTACCTTATTCACAAGACGAGCCACTTAAAGCTCGTCTTTTTTAATTGCTTTTCTATTTCATCGCTCAGCCTCTCTATTAGAATATCCTCGGTTTTTCTAAAATATATAATTTTGTAGCAATTGTTAATAAATCTGCAATAAATGTTAAAGAATTTGAAAATACTGGATAACAATATATAAATATAATTATTCCAGTGCCGCTGTTTCAAGTTGACGGTTAAGTTTGAAATATCAGGCATTTAAACTTTCGAATATGCCATAAGGCAAACAGGAGGGATAAATTTGTTTTTAGTAATTTTTTTGGTTGCCGGGGTGATATTGCTTGGAGTTGTTGAGCAGGTGAACCATAACAAAAACTTATCCAGCATAAATACCCGTGTTAATGTAAATGGGACAAGGGGTAAATCCACAGTTACAAGGTTGATAACCGGAATATTAAAAGAATCAGGAGTCAAAGTTGTGGGTAAAACCACAGGCACAAGTGCAAGAATACTATATTGGGATAAAGATGAGGAAAAGCCAATAGTAAGAGGCCCTTTAGGACCAAACATCATTGAGCAAAAATCAGTTGTCAGAGAAGCTGCAATGCTGGGGGCAGAAGCCTTTGTAACCGAATGTATGGCAGTTAATCCGGATTATCAAATTACTTTCCAGGAAAAATTGGTACAAGCTAATATCGGTGTAATTGTGAATGTAAGGGAAGACCATCTTGACTTATGTGGTCCTACATTAGATTTCATAGCTGAATCCTTTACAGCCACAATTCCCAAGAATGGATTTTTAATTATTTCAGACAGCGAATATAATGACTATTTTACAAAAATGGCAGAAAAGCGGAACTCTAAAACCATTATTGCAGATAACTCCAAAATCCCTGATGGCTATTTAGACAAATTCGGTTATGTAATTTTTCCTGAAAACGTCTCTATTGCTCTGGCTGTGGCTGAAGCATTGAATATCGACAGGGATGTTGCCCTAAGAGGTATGTTAAATGCCGAGCCGGATCCTGGCGCGTTAAAAATATATACCATAGGACAAAAGAATAAGGGCTATTTCGTCAATGGCTTTGCAGCAAATGATCCAAATTCTACCTTATTTATATGGAACCATATTAAAACTATGGGATATCCCACAGACAAAAATCTGATTCTTGTAAACTGCCGGCCTGACAGGGTTGACAGGACAATACAATTTGCAGAAGACGTATTGCCCAATATGGACATAGATATACTGGCAGTTATGGGCCAGAGCACTAAGCCAATAACTGAAGCCTTAAATAAGAAAAAAATAAGGGCAAAACGGTATATGAATTTAGAAGGATTGACTGCTATTGAAGTTTTTCGTGAAATAGAAAAATATTTTTCTGAACGTGTGGTATATGGAGTTGGAAACATACATGGCGGTGGCGATGAACTTGTTGATTTAATAACTGAAGACTCAATTGTTTTTTACAAATATAAAAGCGCTTAACAAACGCTTCAGGGGGTATGAGATTTGATTACAACAAATACATATACGGCAATAATCATAGGAATTATTCTAAGCCTGCTATTTACCGAGCTTACGGGAGTTCTGCCGGCAGGATTGGTAGTGCCGGGATATTTATCATTAACCATGGACAAGCCACAAACACTATTAATAATATTTCTGATAAGCCTGGTGACTTATTTAATAGTTACATACGGTATCGGAAAAATCACAATTTTGTATGGCAAAAGAAAAATTACAGCAATGATAGCCATAGCAATAATTATTAAATATATGCTCAGCTTTATAATTCCGGACGCATATATTGGTTTAATAGGGCTGGCGGCCATGGGTGCCGTTGTCCCAGGATTAATAGCGAATACAATTCAAAGGCAGGGATTTATTCCTACTATTGCAAGTACAAGCTTACTGACTGTTTTAACCTACGCAGCAACACTATCGGTAGGGTTTATTGGTTAAAGGAGGTGAGAAAAATGAAGGCTTTGACACTTAAGGAAAAATACTTATACTTTGTTAAAACCAGCAAGAAAAATACAAACCCTCAAGTCGTTGTTGCCTTTTCACTTGGCATAGCTTTTATGCTATTAAGGTTTACTTAGTAATTAAAAGAAAAATGTAATATGCAACCGGAAGTTTTTTACAACCCTTATGAATTGGAGGAATAAAAATGAAGAGAAAAACTTTTGTTGTTTTAACCGCTTGTTTGCTTTGCCTTACCTTACTTGGAGGTATTGCTTACGCTTCATTTTCACTGGGAATTTACCGTAATTTTGCAGACTTAAGTGAAAATGAAACAGTAGATGTCGACTATAGAATAACAAGCAATGACAAGAATAGCGGTACGACAATATTCACCGTACACGGCGGCGGTATTGCAAAAGGTACATCTGAACTGGCTGCTGCGCTGGCTGATAGAGGAGGATTTAATCTCTATCTGTTTGAGGGTATAAAACCAGCTGATAATCTAAACCTGCACATAACTTCAACACAATTTGATGAGCCAGCAGCCATAAACATGATCGAAAACTCAAATACAGCAGTCTCCTTCATTGGAACAAAAGAAGAAACTGCAATGCTAACATACGTTGGAGGCCAGAACCAGCTGCTGGCCAGATTAATAAAACTGCATCTGCAGGCAGCAGGCTTTAACGTTCAGGATGCCCCTTATATTCCAACGAATATAGCAGGAACTCTCAGCAGTAATATTGTTAACAAAAACAAGCTATTGTTTGACACATATAAACTGGGAGGAGTACAGATAGCAGTATCCAAAGGCATGAGAGATGCGCTTTTAAAGGATGACGCATACTTTCAATCATACGTCACAAACATAAATAATGCACTTAGCAGCAGCTGGCCTTTAGCGGTTGAAACTTTAAAGCCTCATCCCAACAATGCATCTCCGTCTTCTATGGCTAGGCAAAACGCCAATGAAAATGCTGCATTCAATAGATCCGATACTGATATAGATAAGACCATTAAAGAAGTTTTACAATACGACTTCAATTCACCGAAAGAATTAATAGACAAGCTTAAAGAAGAAACAAAAAAATAGCAGACCAAATTCTTAACTGTCACTATGCTAGGCATAAGGAAACCATATTTTTTCAGCAAGGTTACTGCTGAAGTTTAGTAGAAATCATCAAAAGCCACTTTCTTTTCCATAAGAAAGTGGCTTTTGATAGTAAAAATAGACTATAAATTCATAGTCTATTTTTGCAAGGTTTCCTGGTTATCAATAGTATTTAGAGCCTCTAATAAAGCATTTATATATCTATCAAATACTTCCCTTTGGCCATGGGGTTTTAGAAAGTGATCCCTTAAACCTGCCGATATTTCCAACTGGACTCCCTTATTTCTTGCATTGAGGTTAATGACATTTGACTTGTATATGCCGGCTAAATGCTGGGGAGGGTCCAAAACAGTAAATCCATGGGCTTTAAGAGAAACCCTGATTTTTTCGGCCAGCTCTTTATCCAGTCCGCCAATATAGGTAAATTCATCTTTGCCGGCACATCCATGTACAGATAATGTTGTATCTGATTTAGATATCATATCAAGGGCAGTTGGCTCATCAAAATTGTTGGAAGTAATGTGGAGAGACAGGTTACCCTCCTTTTTTATTCCTTCAAAAGAATAATAATTAAAATTGCCCTGGGAAGCCAATTCATAAGCTAATTCGCTGCTGCCCTTTTCTATATTGCCGCCATGGATTGCAATAACGGCAATATTTGAATTGGAATATGATCGGGTAATTTTATAATCCGTATCTAACTTTTCATTAAGGCTTAATTCCCTAAAATTATTGTATTTATCTGCAGCGGCAAATGAATTAACCCCTGATAAAATTGTCATAATCATAAGTGATAAACTAAAAGCTAGAATAAACCTTGCTGCGCCATTTTCCATATGTAAGCCTCCGTTCTAAAACTAATATTCAAGTAAACGAAATAAAACCAACTGTTAAAGCGGATAGAAACTATATGTATAATAGCATAGAACCATGAAATTTACAAAACTCCACCTTAGGATCTCATACTTTCCCAGACGTATCAGCCTTCTTTTATTGTTTATAATCTGCATGCCATTATTCCATTTCATGAAATAGAAAATCATTCTTATTTAAAAATTTTACTGCCTAGCTTATTTATACAGTTCTCAATTTCCCTGTCAGTAAAGCAATACTTCATATCTATATATGAGCTCCTTAATTTTTTAACCTCTTCTTTTACATCCTTATTCATTAAAATGACGTCGGCCATCAATTCTGCTAATTTATCAAATTCATTTTGTCCAAAGCCAAACCTGACCATTTCAGAAACACCAATCCTTAGCGCTCCTGAAGCTGTAAAGCCTTCTTCTTCAGGAGTTGCCTGATAGTTTACTATGATGTTGTTATCTTCCAGCCTTCTTGCTATCAAAGGACCTGTGCCATAGCCCACCCTCACAATAACCTGATGGGTTTCGGTAAAGGAAATCGAAGGATCTCCCGCTACATCAAGGCCGTCATTTTTCAAGGCTTTTGCAAAATACTTTGCATTGTCAACTATGTTTTTCTGATATTCATCTTTAAAATGATTCATTTCATAGGCCGCCATTAAAAGTCCCAGCATGGTTCCCAAATGATGATTGCTTACACTTCCGGGGAAAGCTCTGTTTTCTATGGTTTCCCACAGTTCCCACTTTAGTTCTTCTTCCCTGTAGTTTGCTGCAATAACGCCTCTTTGAGTTCCGAAAAAGGTCTTGTGGGTTGATCCGGTTACAATTTCAGCGCCCTCTTTAAAGGGATTCTGAAAGTAATCCCCTACTAACCCTAAAACATGTGCCATATCATACATTATAACGGTATTTATGTTTTGCTCATCTATGAACCTTCTTATTTCCGAAACAGGTTCCTTGTGCAAAATCATGCTCTTGCCGAAGATTATGAGCTCCGGTTTGTATCTGTCAATAAGCTTTTTAGTTTCTCCGGCATCTATTTTAAAGGTATTGTCCTTTAAAACCGGGAAATTGACTATAGCTGCCTTTTCGGTAACAGGGTCTATGGCAATATAGTCATGCAACGCACCCATGGGCTGGGCGCTCAAATGCCCTCCCCTTATTATATGGTTGTTCATCACATAGCCCAGCCTTTTTGCATCGCGCTTTCTGTTGGCACGGTTTTTAAAATCCATCAAGGCACTGAAAACCGCTGTATTTGCCATCTGTCCGCTTATTAGCCTGCTTTCCACAAGGGAACAATTGAAATATTTCTTAAGCTCATATGCCAGTAAATGTTCCACCTCATCTATGAAGTTTGTACCCTGATAGTAGAATATATCATAATCATAAAAGGACTTGGTCTTTTTATGCTCGGCATATCGGAAGGACGGATCCGTTACGGATAACAACCTGACGGCATTGGAATGGGTTTGCTCCGAAGGTATTAAATTAATACATTCCTCCTGCCTCCATAAATGGTTATTAAGGCTTTTTTCAATTAAATTAAGAGTTTTAGTTTTATAATCTCCTGAAGTGTCACTTGTATATTCTTCAGTAACACCATAAAGTATGGGACGGGCAAAGGGAGGTGCATCTCCTCTTAAATGATAAGGCACAATCACTGCCTTTGATTTATTGCTACGGATTTCTACCTCTATTTCATCATCAATCAATATATCGCTGTTTACAAGGGCTAAACCTATTGACCTCATGGCCTTTTCCTCTTTTATTTTAGTGCTTAGGCCCTGGCCTTCGGTTTTAAGATAAGGAATCATGGTGCCGCTGGTAACGTAACCGGCTTCACTTCCCTCCTTGAAAATCTTAAATCCAGCCCTTGCAATTCCTTTGTCAATTAAAGCAAAGGGTTTAACTATTTTAGGCAAGTCTTTTATATCCGAAAAATCTCTTTTTAATATTTTTTGAAAGGCTTCAAATTGTTTTAATAAAGCCTCTCTTCCTATATAATTGCCTTTAACATTTGCAAAGCTTACGGCAAATTTAGCCAGGGGGCAGGAAAAGATTGGTATCTCAATTCCTTCAACATCCAGTCCTAGCTCATGACCATATAGTGGCAATCCTGCTTCCAGCCTCAAGGTATCCCTTGCGCCTAAACCTGCCGGCATGGCCCCCTTTTCCATTAAAAGCTTCCACATTGGAACGGCATCATCTGACTTTACAAAGAGCTCGAAACCTATGGGTTCTCCCGTATATCCGGTTTTGGCAACTAATACTTCTTTGCCGTCAAGCTCTAATATATTGAGAGCATTTTTTACAGGCTCTGTAAGGTAAGGGTCATTGGATATGCCAATTATTATATCCTTCGATAAAGGCCCTTGAACTGAAATCATAGCAATGCTGTTTGATTCATCGGTCATTTGACAATCAAATTTTTTAATTTCTTCCGTTAAATGAGCCCAGTCCTTTTGCGCATTTGATGCGTTGACAACAAGCAGAAATTCATCCTCATAAAAGCGGTAAAGATAAGCATCATCTAATGCCCCACCCTTTTCATTGGGAATCATTGTGTATTGGGATTGCAATAAATCCAGTGCTAATACATTGTTTGTCAGAACATGCTGAAGGTATGGCACCGCCTCCCTGCCCACAATTTTAAATCTCCCCATGTGAGATATGTCAAAAAGTCCGGCTTTTTTTCTTGTATATAAATGCTCTTCCACAATTCCGGCAGGATAATTTACCGGCATATCCCATCCACCGAAGTCTACCATGGAAGCTTTAAGAGACAAATGTTCTTCATAAAGTACTGTTCTTTTTAAAGTATTCATAATCCCGGCCTTCCTCCTTATAAATTCTTTTTTACCGGTACCGAGTGAATAGATACACCTTTAATTCCCATGACGGCTTCCAAAAAAGTCTCTCCTAATGTCGGATGAGGGTGCACTATACCCATGATATCCTCTGCTTTTAGCTTCATACCAATGGCAAGGATACCTTCATTTATCAAATCCGATGCATGGGGTCCCATAATATGCACGCCTAAGAGCACATCCATATCATCGCAAATTACCTTTATAAAGCCCTCTCCTTCGCCTAATATCAAGGCCTTTCCGTTAGCGCCGAACATGAACCTGCTTGTTTTATATACAATTCCCTTTGATTTAGCTTCATCTTCCGTCATGCCTGCATAGGCTATTTCGGGAAAAGTAAAGACACAAGCCGGGACCACATTATTTTCATTAGGCTTTAAACCGGCGATATGCTCAACAGCAGCAATCCCCTGATGAGCTGCGGCATGGGCCAGCATTATACCGCCTGTCACATCGCCTATGGCATATATATGAGGAACATTCGTGACGCCAAAACTGTTCGTAAATATGCCCTTTTTATGGTATTCAACTTTAGCATTATCAAGTTTCAAGGCTTCAAGATCAGGCTGGCGTCCAGTTGACAGCAAAACATAATCTGCTTCTATATTGACTTCACCTTTTTTTGTTGAAACCAAAAGTTCCAACTTATGTTTTTTCTCTATTTTCAGCACCCTGGAGCCTGTCAATATTTCAATGCCCTTTTTCTTATATATAGGCATAAGCCTCTTTACCATATCGCTGTCCAATTGTGCCAATATATTCGGCAAAAATTCAACTACCGTGACCTTGCTTCCTAAGGCATTGAATATGGCGCCAAACTCCATTCCAATTACACCTCCGCCAATAATTGCGAGGCTTTCAGGGATATGGTCAATTGATAAAAGTGAACTGCTGTCTAATACCCCCGGAAGGTCGGCATCCTCAATTGGAGGTCTAGATGCTTTTGAACCTGTGGCAATTATTATTCTGTCTGCAGAAATCCGATTTTTTTCTGGGCTTTCACCCTTTATTAGCACTCTGTTTTTATCGACAAATTCCGCCTCACCATTTATAATGGTGATATTATTAGCTTCAATGAGCTTTAGAATTCCCTCCTTAAGCTTTTGGGTAATACCTGTTTTTCTTTGCTGTACCAGCTCCCAGTTTATAGATATATGATGGCTTAAAATACCGAATTCTTCACTTTTCTTAACTGAATTATAGACTTCTGCACTCTTATATAAAGCTTTTGTCGGGATACATCCCGTATTTAAGCAGGTACCTCCTATATTTTGTTTTTCTACCAAGCATACCTTAAAGCCTAATTGGGCTCCTCTTATGGCGGCTGTATATCCTCCCGGGCCTCCACCTATAACCATTAAATTATAATCATGCTTTTCCATAATTTTTTAAGGCTGCCATTTAAGCACCGGCGTTCTTGCTGCCTTAACCTCATCCAGCCTTCTTACTCCTCTCGTTATAGGTGCTTCCTTAAGCTTTTCCGGCTCATTCTTTGCCTCACCTGCAATTTGTATCATGGCATCGATAAATGCATCAAGAGTTTCTATGCTTTCAGTTTCTGTAGGCTCAATCATCATGGCATTTTCAACTATGAGAGGAAAATAAATTGTAGGAGGATGATAGCCTAAGTCCAACAACCTCTTAGCCACATCAAGAGTTGCTACTCCAGGAGCATTTTTTCCGAGGCCGGCTAAAACAAATTCATGCATGCATATACGGTCATAAGGAAGTTCATAGTATTTCTTTAGCTTTTCCCTCAGATAATTTGCATTCAATACTGCAACACAGGAAGCTTCTTTTAAACCGTTAGCTCCCATGGTCAGAATGTAGCAGTAAGCTCTTAAGAGTATTCCAAAGCTTCCGTAAAAGCTCCTTATCTTTCCTATAGATAAGGGGCTGTCAATCTTTAAGTAATAATTGTCCTCCTGTTTTTCCACCATAGGATAGGGCAAAAAGCCCACGAGCCCTTTTGCTACTCCTACAGGCCCTGCACCCGGACCGCCGCCGCCATGGGGAGTGGAAAAGGTTTTATGCAGATTAAGGTGTATTACATCAAAGCCCATGTCCCCCGGCCGTGTTATACCCATGATGGCATTCATGTTGGCGCCGTCATAGTATAAAAGACCTCCGGCCTGGTGTGTAAGCCTTGCGATTTCTTCGATATTGGTTTCAAATAATCCAAGAGTATTTGGGTTTGTAAGCATAAGGCCTGCTACTTCATCATTTAACGCTGCTTTTAAGGCTTCTATGTCTACGGTGCCGTCAGGTGCCGATTTTATCTCAACGACCTCAAATCCTGCCTGTGCCGCACTGGCAGGATTAGTGCCGTGGGAGGAATCGGGTACTATAACTTTTTTACGTTTAAAATCCTTGCGGCTTTCATGATATGCCTTGAAAATCATAAGACCCGCCAGCTCGCCATGGGCTCCTGCTGCCGGCTGAAGGCTGAATTTTGCCATACCGGTTATTTCAGAGAGCATACAAGATAGCTCATACATGAGCTCCAAAGCCCCTTGAACTGTTTCTTTAGGCTGATAAGGATGTAAGTCTGCAAAGCCCTTTAATCTTGCCATATCTTCATTAATCTTGGGGTTGTATTTCATGGTGCAGGAGCCTAAGGGATAAAATCCTCCGTCCAAACCGTAATTTTTCATGGAAAGCTGAGTATAATGCCTTACAACCTCAGGTTCACTTACCTCAGGCAGAATAAGTTCATCCTTTCTCCTTAAATTCTCCGGTATGGCATCATCATAGTCTTCCTTTTCTTCCCAGGCCGGAATATTATATGCAGCCCTGTCAATAGAGGAGAGTTCAAAAATCAATTTATCGTAACCCAATTTATTTACCCTCCTTATAGAGTATTGAAACAAGCTTATCTATCTCATCCTTTGTACGCTTTTCAGTCACACAAATTAATAGTCCGCTTTTGCCTTTATATTCATTCCCAAGTTCTTTTTCACCCAGAACATACCCGCCCAATATTCCTTCTTTTAAAAGCCTCTCGTTAACAGCAATCGGATCCTTGTTTAAGGAAACAGCAAATTCATTGAAGAAGGGCTTTTCAAATATAAGATTAAATCCTGCCGCCTTAAGCTTGCCGTGAAGATAGTGAGCTTTTTTCATGCTCTGCTGTGCTGCTTCTTTAAAACCGCATTTGCCCATATAAGAAAGATAGATTGTAGCACAAAGGGCATTTAAAGACTGGTTTGAACAAATATTCGATGTTGCCTTCTCCCTTCTTATATGCTGCTCTCTTGCCTGAAGCGTCAATACAAATGCCCTTTTCCCTTCAATATCCGTAGTCTGGCCTACAATCCTTCCCGGAAGCTTTCTCATTAGCTTGGAAGTTGTAGCCATAAACCCAAGGTAAGGCCCTCCAAAGCTTAAATTAACTCCGAAGGACTGGCCTTCCCCCACAACGATATCTGCCTTTATTTCTCCCGGGCTTTTAATTAAGCTTAAAGATAAAGGATTGGAAACATTCACAATCATAAGGGATTTGTTATTATGGATGGGCTGCTCTATAGCCTCAAAATCCTCGATTATTCCAAAGAAGTTGGGGTTCTGAAGAACCACTGCCGCAGTGTCAGCCGATAATAAGGAATTCAGCTTTTCTTTATCTGTCACCCCATATTTGCTGTCAATTTCTAAAAGTTCCATTCCGTTGAAGCGCACATAGGAGGAGAGAACTTCCCTTACCTCAGGATGCACTGTCTTAGATACTAAAACCTGTCTTCTCTTGGATGCATCTGCTGCCATCAATGCTGCTTCACCGCAGGCCGATGCTCCGTCATACATGGAAGCATTTGCCACCTCCATCCCCGTAAGGTTGGCAATCATGGTCTGGAATTCAAAGATGGCCTGAAGGGTTCCCTGGCTTATCTCAGGCTGATAAGGCGTGTAAGCTGTGTAAAATTCCGAACGGGAGATTAAATGATCAATAACGGATGGGATATACCTGTCATAAGCACCGGCGCCTAAAAAGCATGTCAATTCTTCCGTACCCCTATTCTTGTAGGCCAATGCCTTCATATGGCTCAGCAGCTCAAGCTCTGATATACCGCTATTGAGATTCAAATGGCCTTTTAAGCGGATACTCTCAGGAATGGCATTAAATAAGTCCTCTGTGGATTTAAGATTTAAGGTGTCAAGCATCCTTTGGCGGTCATTTGGGGTATTTGGTATAAACCTACTCATTTTATTCCTCCCGGTTGCAGAATTCCTCATATGCAGCTGCATCCATCAAATTTTCAAGCTCGGACAGGTCCCTTATATCAAATGAAATCATCCAGTTTTCAAAGGCGTCCTGATTAACCAGAGAAGGGTCATCAACTACTGCGTCGTTTGCTTCAGTAATTGTACCGGATACAGGCATAAATATATCCGATGCAGCTTTTACAGATTCGACAGCACCAAATGCCTCATCCTGCTTTAGATCTGTTCCTGTTTCTGGCAATTCCACATATACGATATCTCCCAATTCATGCTGGGCATAATCTGTTATACCGGCATATGCCTTTGTTGCCGATACCTTTAACCATTCATGATTCTTAGTGTAATACAAGCCTTCAATAATCTTCATTTTTATTACTCCTTTCCAATATTTTTATAAATAAAAAAGAATGCAAAGCTAAAGCCTTACATTCTCTGTTTCCTTTACCTGAGAGTGTCGCCAAACTTCATGGCTTCCTCCTTCGGTGCCCATATGGTCTTTTCAGAGCCCCATCAGACAACGATACTTTTGCCTGAAAGTTTCTGCAGGTATCCCGGCAGATACCGCATTTCTTCTTCGGCCATCATAAATTGATGTCTCCCATTGCCTTCATCTGGCATTATTTTCTTTTTCTAATCATAGCACCCTGTTAAAACCCTTGTCAATGGATTTTGAATAACCCAAAATATTAAAGCTATTGTTGCCCAAATAAATTTTTGCTATTCTATAATAAAATGTATACAAGGGGTGATATTTTGCTTTACATCTACAACGATTCCATCAACCCATATTTTAATCTGGCCTGCGAAGAATACGTACTTAAGAATTTTGAAGATGATTGCTTTATGTTGTGGAGAAACGGTCCCAGTATAATAATAGGCAAGAATCAAAATACATTATCTGAAATAAATCTTGAATACGTCAGAAACAACAACATACCTGTTGTCAGAAGGCTGTCAGGCGGAGGTGCTGTTTTTCATGATTTGGGAAACTTAAACTTCACATTTACCTCCGGCAGCAAAGATAAAAATTTTAATGACTTTAAAAAATTCACCCTTCCTATAATAGAAGTTTTAAATAACCTTTCCGTAAATGCTGAATTTTCCGGAAGAAACGATATTACAATTGAAGGTAAAAAAATATCCGGCAATGCCCAATACAGCATAGGAAATAGAATGCTTCATCATGGAACCCTTTTATTTGCTTCTCAAATTGCAGATATTTCAGCTGCTCTTAAAGTAAAGGAGGCAAAATTTGAAGGAAAAAGCGTAAAATCTGTTTCAAGCCGTGTAACTAATATAAGCAGCCATTTAAAGACACCTCTGGATATTATGAAATTTACACAATTGATAATGGAACATGTGAAAAACACGGACAATGAAGGTACAATATATGATTTAACAAATGAAGACATTTCAAACATACAGAAGCTTGCCGACGAAAAATATTCTACCTGGGAATGGAATTTCGGAGGCTCTCCCAAATACACATTCCACAATGAGAAGAAGCTTCCCGGCGGCCTTGTAGAAGCCTATTTGGATGTTAAAGGCGGCATTATTACTTCAGCTAAAATATATGGGGATTTTTTCGGCATGGAGGATATTTCGGCATTGGAAGGAGTTCTTTTAGGCATAAAGCATGATGAAGGACAATTAGCGAAGGCATTATCTTCAATTGATATTACAAAGTTCATATCTGGTATAAGTGTTGATGATCTGGTTTTCGTCCTTTGGGGGATATAAGCCTAGGGGGAACCTGTACCCCGCGTCCTTTATTGACCTGCCTTTTATGGTACTTTGTGTAAGTAGTTGATTTTATATTAAATTTAATTATATAATTAATGGGGTGTTAAAGCTATACTTATTATATTATGGTACAGATATAATTTGTATATTTTTTTGCACTATTTTGTCATGTATAGTTCAAATACTTTATAAATTTTTAAATATAAAGTAAGATAAAATATAGACAAACTATATATGTTCATATCAATTATATGTTCGTATTAAAATATAAGAAAAGGGTGAGGCGCGCCATGGAAACAAAAATTAATAAGTTTAAAGAATCCCTTTTAGACAAGGATACTTTATCTGTAACATGGGAGCTTGTTCCTGGAAGAGGAGCTCATGAAAAGGCTCAGGAAGAAGCAATCGAATATGCTGAACAGGCAGCAAAAGGCGGCAGAGTGCATGCTCTTACATTGACCGACATGCCCGGCGGTAATCCCGCAATCGCAGCCGAAAGCCTGGCAGCAGAAATTGTCAAATTAGGGATTGAACCTTTGGTTCATTTTACCTGTAAGGACAAAAACAGAAACCAGATTGAAGGTCTGCTTTATGCCCTTGACCGTGCGGAAGCAAGAAACCTTCTTATTATGACCGGTGACTATGTATATACCGGTTACACAGGAAGGCCAAAGCCTGTATTCGACCTTGATCCTATGCATGTTTTATCATTAGTTAATGAAATGAACGACGGTTTGGAATACAAAGGCATGAGGGGTACTATCAAGCATAAACCCAGCGATTTCTTTGCAGGAGCTGTTAGTTCACCGTTTAAAAAGACAGAAGCTGAGCAGATGGCACAATACTACAAATTAAAAATGAAAGTTGCTTCCGGTGCTCAGTTCATAATAAGCCAGATTGGTTTTGATGCAAGAAAAATTCATGAACTTATTCATTTTATTAAATCCAACGGCTGGGATATACCTGTAGTTGGCAATATTTATGTGCTGTCTTACGGCACAGCCAAGCTTATGAATAATAACAAAATTCCGGGCTGCGTAGTAACAGACAAAATGTTAAAAGAATTAGAAGAAGAAAGCAAAGCACCGGATAAGGGTAAAGCTGCAAGAATGTTAAGAGCTGCAAAAATGTATGCCCTGTTTAAAGGTATAGGATACGCCGGAGTTCAAATCGGCGGCCATGGAATAAAATATGAAGATGTTGAATACATCATCGACAAAGGTGAAGAGCTCAGCAAAGATTGGATGAGCCTTATACCCGAATTTAATTATCCTATTCCTGACGGTTTCTACTACTATGAGAAAGATGAAAAGACCGGCTTAAATATAGACAAGTTTACCGAGAGAAAAGGAAGGCCATTGGATACAAAAGTAGAACTTGTTTATCCATTGTCTACCTTTACTCACGCATTGATGCTTGAGCCCGGAACCCCATTATGGGGCCCAATGAAATTTGTCTGTAAAAATATAGAGGGAACCAAGCTGGAAAAAGCATTCCACTTCGTGGAGCACATGGCAAAAACTGCTCTTTATGATTGTAAAGACTGCGGAGACTGTGCACTTCCTGACGTAGGTTATGTTTGTCCTATGTCACAATGCCCCAAGAACCAGAGAAACGGAGCTTGCGGCGGAAGCTATGACGGATGGTGCGAGGTATATCCCGGAAAGAAAAAATGCGCTTATGTACGTGCTTACTCAAGACTTAAGAAAAAAGGCCACGAACACGAGCTGGATCACGATGTAAATACACCGTTAAATTATGATACTTACCAGCACTCTTCATGGATTAACATGTATCTTGGAAGAGATCATAACGCTGCTAAGTACGGTGTTGAAAGAATAGAAAAGAAAAAATAATAATCTTTATAATAAAATATCCCGGATTTAATCCGGGATATTTTATTATAAAGTAACAAGGTTTTCTGGACCTGCTAACAATTTTTGATTTTAGCGGGTTCAGGAGCTCTTATTCTGCATAATTAATGAAAATTATAGAATGCTAAAAACAGATAGATTAATTTAAAAGGATGATTATATGGACTCAGACATAAATAAATTTAAAGAATCTCTTTTTGATAAAAGTAAAATGTCTGTTACCTGGGAGCTGGTTCCCGGAAGAGGAGCAAATGAAAAGACCCAGGAAGCTGTAATTGAAAATGCAAAATTAGCGGCCAAAGGCCAAAGAATTCATGCCTTAACCTTAACGGATAACCCGGGAGGGGTGCCTGCAATCACACCCGAAGGCTTAGCCTCTGAAGTAATAAAGCTCGGTATAGAACCTTTGGTTCATTTTACCTGCAAGGACAAGAACAGAAATGAATTGGAAGGCCTTTTGTATTCGCTGGACCGCACAAAGGTCAGGAACATACTTGTTATGACCGGTGATTATGTATATGCAGGATTCCTCGGCAGGCCAAAGCCGGTATTTGATTTAGAGCCCATGCATGTTCTGATGCTTTTAGAAGAGATGAATAAAGGCTTAGAATACAAAGGGATAAGAGGAATCATAAAACATAACCCAAGCGATTTCTTCGCAGGTGCCGTATGTTCCCCCTTCAAGCAGACCGAGGCAGAAACCATGGTTCAGTATTATAAGCTCAAAATGAAAATCAGCTCCGGTGCCAAATATATTGTCAGCCAGATTGGCTACGATGCGAGAAAAATCCATGAATTGCTTCTTTTTATTAACAGCCTTAATTTGAATATTCCTGTTATAGGCAATATTTATGTGCTGTCTCACGGCACAGCCAAGCTTATGAATAAAAACAGAATTCCCGGTGTCATCGTAACAGATAAATTGCTGTCGGAAATTGAAAATGAAAGCTATTCACCTGATAAAGGAGCAGAAGCAAAGCTTTTAAGGTGTGCAAAGCTTTATGCTATTATGAAGGGAATGGGATATGCCGGGGTACATATAGGCGGCCATGGCATAAGATATGAGGATGTTGAGTATATCATAGACAAAGGAGAGGAATTGTCAGGTACATGGATGGACTTTTTACCTCAATTTGACTACCCCATACGGGACGGGTTTTATTATTTCGAAAAAGATGAAAAGACGGGCCTTAATAGGGACGCAGTTTCTGAAAGAAGAGAAAGGCCATTGGACACCAAAGTGGAATTGGTTTACCCCATGTCAAAAATAGTTCACAGCCTTATGCTGGAGCCGGGTACTCCTTTGTGGAAGCCCATGAGGGCTATATGCAAGGCCATTGAAGACACTCCATTGGAAGAGCCTTTTCATTTTGTTGAACATATTTCAAAAACCGTACTTTATCATTGCAAGGATTGCGGCGACTGCGCTCTTCCGGACGTGGCATATGTCTGCCCCATGTCCCAATGCCCGAAGCAAATAAGAAACGGTATTTGCGGAGGAAGCTACCTCGGCTGGTGTGAGGTATATCCTTTTAAGAAAAAATGCGAATGGGTAAGAGCTTATGCCCGGCTAAAAAACAGCGGCAAAACCCGGGAGCTGGACCATGATGTGATACCGCCCTGTAATTATCATTTGACTCAGACTTCATCCTGGATAAATCTATATTTGGGAAGAGATCATAATGCTAAAAAATACGGTGTTGAGCCTGTTCATAAAAAAATACACTGATTTTATTTAGGCTTACTTTTTCATCACTACATTTAGTATAAATAAAATAACAGGCTGGTGCAAAAGATACACAATCAACGAATGCCTCCCTAAGAAGTTGATGGGGTTATCGGGTATGGTGAAATTAAATATGCTCCTCTTTTCCTTATATAAGAATTTTCCTATGGCAATACCGTATAAAAATATGCCGAACCAGGGGAATATGGGGTAGTAATCCGACGAAAAAAAGCTTGATGATATAAGCCCAATAGGAAAAAGATATGGAGATACTACAGTCATGTTTGAAAAAATATTGCCTATTACTATAATCACCGTCCCTGTTATAAGCAGCAAATACTTATTTAAATCCTTGAAAATACCATAAAGCATCATGCTTATACCAAAATAATGAAGTATACCGAATTTTATAATAAGACGGGGGTCGAAAATATATGTTGCCAGAGTTATAAACATGGCTATTGAAAATATTTTTAACCCTCTTTTAAAATTATTGCGGCTAAATGAGCTGCTTATACCTGATATAAGCATAAATAATATTGCCGAAAACTTGCCTTCATAATAGAAAAAGCCTTTTGCATAATCTATTGGTATATTATATAAATCCCTAAGGTCAAAGACTATATGAAATATTATCATGCATATTAATGCTATTCCCCTTAAAAAATCTATTTCCCATGCCCTTATTTTAAAATTTGCTTTTTCCATAAAAAACTCCCCTTAAAAAATTACGGATGCAATTTTGTGCAATCCGTAACTTTCACAACTATATTTCAATAAATATGGGACAGTGGTCTGACCCCTGTATATCATTTAGCATATCGCAGCTTTTAATCCTCGAATAGAAGTCCTGGTTTACAAAGAAATAATCAATTCTCCAACCTATATTTCTTGCCCGGGCGCTGAATCTGTAGCTCCACCAGGAGTACTTGACTGTATCAGGATACATTGTCCTGTAAACATCCACATATCCATGAGAAATAAGCTTGTCAATCCACTGGCGTTCAATAGGTAAAAAACCTGAATAATTTTCATTGGATTTTGGATTTTTCAAGTCAACTTCTCTGTGTGCCGTGTTATAGTCTCCGCAGATTATCACATTCTTTCCTGCGTCCCTTAAGCTGTCAAAATATTTTAGAGCCTCATCATAAAACTCCAATTTGTAATTAAGTCTGTCCTCTCCCATTTGGCCGTTGGGAAAATATATGTTAAAAAGGGTAAAATCCTCGAATTCAGTGATTATTATTCTTCCTTCATTATTGAATTTCTCTGTTTCAAAGCCATATTTTACTGATAAAGACTTCATTTTAGAGAAGGTTGCCACTCCGCTGTATCCCTTCTTTTCGGCTGCATTCCAAAATATCTCATAGCCTTCATCCCTGATTGCACTTAAATCAATCTGGTCCTCTGCTGCTTTGGTTTCCTGCAGGCATAATATGTCAGGCTTTTCGCTATTCACCCATTCCACGAAGCCTTTTCCCATAATGGCCCTTATTCCGTTAACATTCCATGAATATATTTTCATTATGTATCCCCTTTACTTCTATCTCTTATCTCCCATAAAGAACGCTGTCAATGTTCCCGGACCTGAATGAGAGCCTACAACGGGTCCTACATAATTTATCACTACATCCTTTACCTTTACTTCTTCAAGTACCAGTCTTTTTAAATATTCAGCTTCTTCAAGGCAGTCTCCGTGATTTATGAAAATAACCTGTTCCTCCGGGCTCACTATCATTTCCTTCAGCTTATCTGCCAAAGCCTTTATGGATTTTTTCCTTCCTTTTACCTTCGTTATGGGGATGAGCTTTCCTTCATCATTAACCTGAAGAATAGGCTTTATATCCAATATGGTGCCTACAAAAGCAGCAGTGCTTGATACCCTTCCTCCCCTTTTTAAATGATTTAAATCTTCAACGGTGAACCAATGAATGACCTTAAGCTTGTTCTTTTCTGCCCAGTCTGCAATTTCATCCTTTGAATGGCCTTTTTTCAGCATTTCAACGGCGTGATATACAAGAAGGCCTTCTCCGCCTGATGCACACAAGCTGTCTACTACTGTTATATCCGCACCAGGAATTTCCTCCATAACTGTTTCCCTGGCTATCTTGGCACTATTAACGCTTCCGCTCAATGCAGATGAAAAGCCTATGTACAATACTGATTTACTTTCATTGACATATTTTTTAAATATCTCAACAAAAGTAAATACATTAATCTGAGATGTGGAGGACATCTCACCTGCCCTAAGATTATCATAAAATTCTTTATAGCTTAATGTCTTGCCGAAATCATCTATATGCTCCTGACCTTTAAAATTGTATGCCATTCCTATGACGTGAATGTTGTTTTCTTCTACATAGCTTAATGGAAGGTCGCTGCAGGAATCTGTCAATATTACTGTCTGCATTTGAATCACACTCCTTTCATATCTTACATTATACTAAAAAATAATATAGTTTACCATTTTCTATTTCATATGAGATGGTATCCTTATCGTACAGATATGCTAAAAATGCCGACATAGAGGATAAGCACAAGTGAAAGCTTCTGTAACTTATCTTCATGTTGTTTAAAATGCATATCTCACCAAAAAGCTCTTCCTTTGTCAGGGGCTGATTAAGAAGCTCCTTTATATCGGTCAGATGCTTTTCTATATTCAGTTTATTCTTTATGGCCAAATCCTTCATTTCCCCGTTGCTGTATGCTTTTGAACCATGGCCTAAGATATAATAATCATATTCCAAATTACCTATACATTCAATGGTCTTAAGCTGTTCTTCTATATCAAAGAGAAAAGGGAAGGAATATTTAGAAATAATATCTTCACTGAAAATGCTGTCCCCTAAAAAGCATACCTTATCCGGAGTGCATATTCCTATCTGCCCTTGTGAATGGCCTTTAAGGCTTATTATCTCAAACTTTTCATCATTTATTTTATTTACACCCCAATCCAAGATATTATCGATATAACTTCCTTTGGATTTGGCATTCCTTTTATGAAGCTCTTTATTAGGATAGGCGCCGTATATATATGAGTGAAACATGTAATCATTTTCTATAAAAAGCTTTTCATCCTCTGATGTGTAAAAAATTGTGCCGGGATGATGTTCCCTGAAATATGCATTGCCTCCGGAATGGTCCGGGTGGTTGTGAGTGTTTACAATATATTTTGGTTTTATTCCGTTGTTTGATAATATCTGGTCAATTTTAGAAGCAACGTTATTATTTAATCCAGTATCAATCATGAGACAGTATTTGTTTTTATATATGTACAGGCCTACATTTGTGGGATTATCGATATAATATGTATTGCCGTTTATTTTAATCAATTCCATTTTTATTCACCAATTTCTTTCCTTAGTAGATTATATACTTTTATGACGAAATCTATATATATTCTATCATCAATGTATCATTCATATAATACTTCTTTTGTTTTTTGGTGAGAAGTCAAAATAAATGGAACTATTTTAATTGGCCAGGGTAGCATTTACTATGCAGCTTAGTGCCTTTGTTTTTTGTGGTATATTTGTCAAAGTAGGTTGACATGCCTTGTATGCTTTTGTTATAATAACATAAACTTAATAAGTACCTCATCATAGATGGTGGGGTAGAGGCGCGGAAAATATGAGTAATATAATGGAGGCCGGCAGCCGTTGAAATTATATGAAAGGATAACCGCCGAAGCATTCAGAATGCCTGTCTGTATGCTGGGCCTGTATCAAAGAGGTACGGGACTGTCACATATGGTTTCCCTTAAATTATATGTGGAGAGCTATCTTGCTTTAGGGATATGAGGTGCATATATTCATAGCATTTATACGGCAGCTATGGGTGTATTGTACACCTTTAGTTGTCTTTTATTTTAGAAACTTATTATAAAGACATTCGAACCGCTGCAAGTCCTAGTACCTGTAGAACCAGGGCATAAGTCATAACTCGCTGACGCTCAAACAATGACTTATGCTTACCTGCCCCTTCGTTAACAGGTACACAGACTTTCCGCAATGTTCTACTGTCTTTAAAATAAGTTCACTGGATCAATATTTCGTTATTATATAGAGGAGGTAAGGAAGAAAATGAAAAAAGCTAATGTTGCCGTAGTAGGAGCAACAGGAATGGTAGGAAGAAAGATGCTTCAGGTTTTGGAGGAAAGGGATTTCCCCATAGAAAATCTGTACATGTTTTCATCAAAGAAATCTGCCGGTCAGAAAATAGTATACTGCGGCAAGGAATACACAGTGGAGGAATTAACCGAGACCTCCTTTGACAGAGGTATTGATATAGCACTGTTTTCTGCAGGCGGCTCCACAAGCCTTCAGTTTGCGCCCATTGCTGCTTCAAAGGGAACTGTAGTAATAGATAACAGCAGTGCCTGGAGGATGGATGAAAGTGTTCCTTTGGTAGTTCCCGAAGTAAACCCAGAGGATATAAACTGGAACAAGGGAATAATAGCAAACCCCAACTGCTCGACAATACAGGCAGTTGTGGCATTAAAACCCCTTCACGATGCCTACGGAATAAAAAGGATTGTTTATTCAACATATCAGTCAGTATCAGGTGCCGGAGTTTCGGGATATTCTGATTTAGAGGGCGGCTACAAAGGCGATGCGCCAAAGAAATTCTTGTATCCAATAGCAGGAAACTGCCTGCCTCATATAGACAGCTTCTTAGAAAACGGATATACAAAAGAAGAAATGAAAATGGTAAATGAAACCAAGAAAATCCTTCACGATGATAGCTTAAGGATAACGGCAACAACTGTAAGGGTTCCTGTATTCTATAGCCACAGCGAATCCATAAACGTTGAATTCAATAAAGACTTTTCAGTTAATGAAGTTAAAGAGCTTTTAAAGAGGAGTCCTGGAATTGTTCTTCAGGATGACCCTGAAAAGAATGAATACCCAATGCCTTTATACACTGCAGATAAAGACGAAGTATATGTGGGCAGGATTAGAAGGGATGAAAGCTTAGACTACGGTTTGAACATGTGGGTAGTTGCAGACAACATAAGAAAAGGAGCTGCAACAAACGCAGTTCAGATAGCCCAGCTTTTCTTAAATAAATAGATATAAATTGAAAGGATGGATAATTATGAGTCTTTTTACAGGCTCCGGAGTAGCCATAATAACCCCTTTTACCGAAGATGGAGTTGACTTTAAAAAATTAGAAGAGCTTTTGGAATGGCATGTAGCCGAGAAGACTGACGCCATAATAGTATGCGGTACTACAGGCGAAGCCTCCACCATGAGCTTGGATGAAAGAAAAGCAGCAATAAAATTCACAATAGATGTTATAAATAAAAGAATACCTGTTATTGCAGGTACCGGCACAAACAACACAAAAGCTTCCGTTGAAATGAGCAAATGGGCGGACGAAAATGGTGCGGACGGGCTTTTGGTCATAACCCCCTACTACAACAAGACAACTCAGCGAGGCTGTATTGAACACTTCAAAGCAATAGCAAAGGAAGTTACAAAGCCCATAATAATATACAATGTTCCTTCCCGTACGGGCTTGAACATACTTCCGGAGACATTGTATGAACTTACAAAAGTTCCAAATATAGCTGCCGTAAAGGAAGCCAGCTCCGATATAGTTCAGATAACAAGAATTGCACAGCTTTGCGGCGATAAGCTTGACATATATTCGGGAAACGATGACCAGATTGTGCCCATACTTTCTATCGGAGGAAAGGGCGTAATATCCGTAGTTGCAAATATCCTGCCAAAAGACACTCATGATATGGTGGCAAAATACTTCGAAGGTGACTTAAAAGGCTCATTAGACTTACAGCTTAAGATGTTTGATGTTATTAAGGCATTGTTCATAGAAACAAACCCCATACCGGTAAAAGAGGCACTTAACCTCATGGGTAAAAATGTAGGTGAATTAAGACTTCCCCTTGTAAATATGTCGGAAAAGAATCTTGAAATATTAAAGAAGGAAATGATAGCTTACGGAATCAGCATCCAGGGGTGATTATAAATGATAAGGATATTATTGAACGGGTGTAACGGAAGAATGGGCCAGGTGGTATCAGGGATGGTTAAAGATGATGAGGGTATAACCATAGCTGCAGGTGTGGATACCACTCCTGACAAGTTTATTAACGATTATCTCGTTTATCCCACCTTAAATGCGGTAAATGAAAAAACAGATGTAATAGTGGATTTTTCAAATCCAAAGGGCTTGCCTATACTATTGGCATACGGAATGGAAAATAGAATTCCAATGGTAATATGCACAACGGGTCACAGCCCTGAAGATAAGGAAAACATTAAATCAGCATCGGAAAAAGTGGCTATATTGACTTCCGCCAATATGTCCCTTGGTGTAAATCTTTTGTTAAGCCTGGTTAAGCAGGCTGCAAAGGCTTTAGAGGAAAACTTTGACATAGAGATAATAGAGAAGCACCATAATCAAAAGATGGATTCTCCCAGCGGTACGGCTTTAGCCATTGCAGATTCCATCAACAGTGCCTTGAAGGAGAAAAAGGAATATGTATATGGCAGGCATTCAAAGACTGGTAAAAGAACTTTTCAGGAACTGGGGATACATGCCATTAGAGGCGGAAATATCGTAGGAGACCATTCGGTGATATTTGCCGGTGCGGGAGAAGTTATTGAAATAAACCACTCGGCACTATCCCGGGATGTATTTGCCGTTGGTGCCATAAGAGCGGTAAAATTCCTATACGATAAAGACCCCGGATTATATAACATGAGCGATGTAGTTTCAAATGCTACAGCCTGAAATTAACTTCAGGCTGTTTTTCATTACGAAGTAACAAGGTTCCCGGGACCCGCCAGCAATCTATGTTGCTATATGATGATGGGTTCTTATTGTGTAACACAAGGTTCCCGGGACCCGCCAGCAATCTATGATTGCTACGGCGGGTGGGGTTCTTATTATATGAACATTCTTCTGTGCTTTGTTCCTATTGTAATAGTAAATATTGAGCTTATAAGCATAATGATACTTAAAAGTATTACAGCAATCATCAAGTTTTGAGTAAACTCAAATGACCTTCCTATATCCTGGGCGCGGGATAATATATGACCTCCTAAATCCCTGTGATGGTCCATGACTTCGAATTTCAGAACCATAACCGAAGTTAAAAGGGCCATGGGCATTGCAGACAATCCATACATAAGTCCTGTCTTGCTTCTTCTTTTTATCCCCTTTAATCCCATGTAAATAGGAACAAGAAGTATTAGAGGTACCGCCGGTCCAAGATACTGGGGAGAAAGAGCGACAAATAATGCACAGGATAAAAGATATCCTCTTACCAGCCAATTCAAAGGCTTCAGATTTCCCCTTAAGTCATAAAGCGCGGCATGTAAATAATTAAGATAATATCGCAGTTTTTTTGCATCCTTTAAACTTCCTCCCCTTATAAGCTCCTTACCCTTTTTTACCATGCTGTCATATATTTCTTTATGATGCTCCGATATATCCGTATTAGAATATTCATTCTTCAGAAAAGCTATTTCATCTTTCAGTGTTGCCTTTGGCATCTTGCTGTTTTCTGTCTTTTCAAGCTTTCCTAATATATCATCCAATATTAAGATTAAGCTTTTATTCATATATACACCTCCGAAAATGGGGCTGTCACATTTGAAACACTGCATTCGCTATGCTCGAGTTCTGCAAGCTCTAAGGTTCCCTGCCTTGAAAATACAAGAATTTTGATAACTCACTTCGTTCAAACAATCTAAAATTCTAAGTATTTTCTGCGGCAGAGTCACCAAGAACTTGCAGAGAACTCTTACAAATACTCATTTACGTTGTTTCAAATGCGACAGCCCCATTACATCTACTTAGAATGCTTAACCAATGATGAAAGAGTAAAAATTGATGCACCTATTATCAATACCCATGCAAAGGCCATAAAGCCTACAGCTCCCGCTGACATACAATTCCCTCCTTATGCTCTGACAACAATTTTTCCTGTCGCCAGCTCCTGGCCATATTTTCTTTTTATGGTGCTATAGGCCTGGATAAATCCGATTATGAATATAAAAATTATAACCAACCTTGCTCCCTGAACCCAGGGTATCAGTATTGGAGTGCTTTCAACAAAGCTGGGCACTAATTTAAAGTATCCGGCATTTATATAATCTTTAGTTGAGAATATCAAAAGTATTATGATTGAAACCGGCGTAAGGAATTGTACAAATACCTTGAAGAACCAAGAAGGTACCTTCCAGTAGCTTCCCTTGTTCATCTCATCATACGCCTTGCCTCTCATGAACCATCCGGCTGCTATAGCTTCAATCAAACCTAATACTACCAAAAGATAAGTTCCCACCCAGTTGTCTATTTCAGTGAAATAAGCCAGATCTGCAGTCTTGGTAAGTATAGGCTCCAATCCTACCGGAAGCCCCACAACGAAATAGAGGGCGAAGACCACAAAAGATGCCTTGTTTCTTACTATTCCCATTTCCTCTTCCAAAAGCGCAACAAGATAATTGTACATGGCTATTGCAGATGTAAATCCTGCAAAGAAGAGTATAAAGAACCATAAAGCACCGAAGAACTGGCCTCCTGCCATGGACTTAAATATATTTGGAAGAGCTATAAAGGAAAGTCCTACTCCTGATTTCAAGCCCTCGGTGCCTAAAAATGTATATGCTATAGGGACTGCTATGGTACCTCCCAAAATTACTTCGGCAAACTCATTTAAAGAAACAGTGGTTATACCCGATAAAATTATATCATCATCAGGTTTAAGATAAGATGCATAATTTGCGATTATACCCATGCCCAATGATAATGTAAAAAATATTTGCCCTGCTGCCGCAAGGGCTCCTGTCCAGCTCAATTCAGACCATCTTGGGGTCCAGATAAAGTTCAAGCCTGCAATTGGATTCCAGTCTGGCTTTACCGGTGCACCAAGGGTTAATGTCCTTATAATAAGTATGAATCCGAATAAATAGATTATAGGCATCATTATTTTGGCCCATGCCTCAATTCCCTTCTGGATGCCCTTCATAACGGCAAAAGCAAGGAAGGCAACAGATAGCAGCCAGAATATAAATATGTATCCCGGATTTTGTATATAGCTTGCAAAGAATGCTCCGGTATCCCCTGCATTCATATAACCTCCCGTAATGGAAAGGACCGCATATCCTAAAGTCCAGCCTATAACATGGTTATAATAAGAATTTACCAAAATAGTAACGGCAAAAGCCATCATTCCGGCAAGGGCTCCCATTAAAGCTGCCGCCTTGGGGCTTATACCTTCTCTGGCCTGCAGATAAATCATTGGCCCCAATGTGCCGTGGCCATACTTTCCGCCATAGCGGCCAAGGTTCCATTCCACCATCATAAGAGGAATACCTATAATTAATAATGCTGCAAAATAAGGAACCATGAAAGCTCCGCCGCCGTGTTTTCCAAGGAGGTAAGGATATTTCCAAAAGTTCCCCAAACCTACTGCATTTCCTGCCATAGCGAGAACCAGGCCTACTTTGCTCCCCCAGTTCTTTCTGTCCTCTGACATTTAAAATTCTCCCTTCTAGTTGTGTTACATTTATGCTTAAAATACTTTATTCAAACAAAAAAATGCCTGATAACGACCTGTTCCGTATGGGTTTAATTTAAGACTTATACAATGATACTGCTGTAAATAGTGCTGCAAATAATGCTGTATTTACCTTCAAAATATCTCTTCCTCACAATATTATGAAAGGCATCAAAAACTAAAACCCTCAAATCATTACTGGGCAATTTTTTTGTTGAACAAAGTATATAAACAATAAATATAATTTATCATATTTTTTAACAGTAGTGAAGTGCTTTTGTCGATATACTCAAAATATTTTGATAATTTGCTTGATTATACTAAATTCCAATATTATTTTACCCGCGTGACACGCAAAAAATGCATGTAAAAGCAGGCTATACCTATGAAGGAGCCTGCTTTTTAGCTCAATTAAAATTCATTTATGCTTTGAGACATTTCAAGAAGATTTATGCCTTTATTTCCTTCCACAAATCTCTGTATGCCCCATTCGTAGACAAATAGCACAACCAGGTCTTCGTTTTTATCGCGGGCTATCATGCTGTCACTGGAGATATAGAGCTTTGATATATCTGAATCTTTATAGTCCGCCCATCTTATGAATTTATAGGGCAGGTTTTGGATTCTTATATCCACACCATATTCATTCTTCAGGCGGTATTCCAGAACTTCCAGCTGAAGCATGCCTACAACCCCTATAATAAGCTCTTCTCTGCCTATATCCGTCTGCTTAAATACCTGTATGGTGCCTTCCTCGGATAATTGGCTGACACCCTTTATAAACTGCTTGCGCTTCATGGTATCAGCTGAATACACCCTGGCAAAATGCTCTGGTGGAAATACAGGTATGCCCTGATATTTAAAATAAGGCGGCTTTTGGCATAATGTATCACCTAAATTGAAAATCCCTGGATCGAATATGCCTATTATATCTCCGGGATAGGCTTCGTCAACAATTACCCTGTCCTGGGCTAAAAATTGCTGAGGCTGTGCTAATTTAACCATCTTTCCTGCCTGGACATGATTTACTTCCATGCCTTTTTGGAATTTACCCGAGCATATCCTCATAAAAGCTATCCTGTCGCGGTGAGCCGGGTTCATATTTGCCTGTATTTTAAAAATAAAGGCCGAAAAATTCTCATTGTCAGGATATACATCCCCTGCATCTGTAGTCCTCGGCATAGGCAATGTAGTCATTTCCAGAAATTCATTCAAAAATGGCTCCACGCCGAAATTTGTAATGGCGCTTCCGAAAAACATGGGGGTCAATTCTCCGTTATGGACCCTTTTTATATCGAATTCATCTCCTGCCATATCTAAAAGCTCAATATCATCGCAAAGCTTTCCGTATAAATGATCACCTAACAGTTCTTTGAATATTTCATCCTCGGTGCTTCCCACAGTGGATTCAACAGTTGCCCGGCCATGGTCTCCCCCTCCGAATACTTCAATTTGTGCAAGCTTTCTATTGTATACACCTTTGAAATTTCCGTCGGTGCCTATAGGCCAGTTTATGGGATATGACTGTATTCCCAGGACTTTTTCGATCTCTTCCATTAGTTCAAAAGGATCCTTCCCTGCTCTGTCCAGCTTGTTAACAAAGGTGAATATTGGGATTCCTCTCATTTTACACACCTTGAAAAGCTTTTTAGTCTGTGCCTCAACGCCTTTTGCAGCGTCGATAACCATTACCGCACTGTCGGCTGCTACCAGAGTTCTGTAGGTGTCCTCACTGAAGTCCTGATGCCCCGGTGTGTCAAGTATATTTATACAGTATCCGTTATATTCAAACTGAAGTACGCTGGATGTAACGGATATGCCTCTTTGTTTTTCAATTTCCATCCAGTCTGATGTGGCGTATTTTTGTGCCTTCCTGGCTTTTACCGTTCCTGCCAGCCTTATGGCTCCGCCATACAGCAATAATTTTTCTGTCAGTGTTGTTTTTCCTGCATCCGGGTGGGAAATAATCGCAAAAGTCCTTCTTCTGCTTACTTCTTCTAAAAATGTGTTGTTTTGCTCCGGCATTTTATTTCCTCTTTCTTAGGTATAATTAGATAGTCATATATGATTTTACAATTATGGTGCCCCATTGTCAATTAAAGAATATGGCCGGAAGCTTTCGCCTCCGGCTTCGGTTAAACTGTATTTTTTAATTGAATAAGTCCGTAAAAATTCTCTGCTTGACTCCAGATTTTAATGCTTTTACAACAGCCTTTGCAGTATCAACTGAGGTTAAGCACGCTACTCTTTTTTCCGCCGCCAGCCTTCTTATTTTATAGCCGAACCTGTCAGGCTCCCTGCCTCTCGTAGGTGTGTTTACAATGATATCAAGCTCCCTGTTCTTTATAATGTCAAGAAGAACATTTTCATTTCTGTCTATATCATCTAAGACATTGCAGGGAATGTCATTATACATTAAATATGCTCCGGTTTTTTTAGTGGCATATATCAAGTAATCCATTGAATGCAATTCCTTTGCAATTTCAAGTACATCTGCTTTATCTTTATCTGCTACGGTCAGCAATGCCTTTTTCTTATCCCCTATCTTTATTCCTGCACCTGAAATTCCTTTTAGAAGGGCTTCGTTCAAATCATAGGAAATCCCCAATGTCTCTCCTGTGGATTTCATTTCAGGACCTAAACCCGGCTCCACCAATTTGAGCTTTTCAAAGGAAAATACCGGCACTTTTACGGCATAATAATCCTTGTCCTTGCATTTGCCCACTCCAAAGCCCATACCGGCAATCTTCTCACCGCACATGCAGCCCACGGCTATATCAATCATGGGGATTCCGGTAACCTTCGATAAATATGGTACCGTTCTGCTGGAGCGGGGATTTACTTCTATTATATATATATCATCTTCACGTACGATAAATTGTATATTCACAAGTCCAATGACATTTAATTCCCGGGCAATTTTTTCGCTGCATTTTACTATATCCTCCTGTACCTTTTGTGAAATTGTAAATGGAGGATAAACAGATATACTGTCTCCGGAATGAATTCCCGTCTTTTCTATATGCTCCATTATTCCCGGTACAAGTATGTCCTTGCCGTCAAAAATCAAATCGACCTCTGCTTCCGTTCCTTTGATGTATTTATCAACTAAAACGGGATGCTCATTTTCGCCCTGCTCATTTATTATATCCATGTATTCTTCAACATCGCTGTCTGAATATGCTATTACCATTCCTTTGCCGCCAAGCACATAGGACGGCCTTATAAGTACGGGGTATCCTAAGCTGTTAGAGCTTAATAATGCCTCTTCCTTGGTTAAAACACTGTAGCCTTTAGGCCTTTTTATATTAAGCTTTTCCAGCATAGCATCAAATTCTTTTCTGTCTTCCGCCATATTAATGCTCTCATATCCGGTGCCATATATTTTAATGCCGGTTTTTGAAAGCTTTTCGGCAAGCTTTATGGCAGTCTGGCCTCCGAACTGCAGCACTATTCCATCAGGCTTTTCATTTCTTATAACCTCATATACGTCCTCAAAAGTCAAGGGCTCGAAATACAGCCTGTCGGCGGTATCAAAATCCGTACTTACAGTTTCAGGGTTATTATTTATAATGATGGTCTCGTATCCTCTTTTTTTAAAAGCCCAGACTGCATGAACGGTGCAATAATCAAATTCTATCCCTTGGCCTATTCTTATGGGGCCGGAACCAATGATTAGCATCTTTTTATTTTGAGTGCTTATTGCCTCGTTATTTCCGCTGTAATCGGAATAGTAATAAGGGGTATAGGCTTCAAATTCTCCCGAACAGGTATCAACCATCCTGTAAGATGCCATTATGCCTTCCGTCTCCCTTATTGCCCTTACTGTGTTTTCGTCACTGCCTATAAAGTAAGCTATGGCAACATCACTGAAGCCCATTTTTTTAGCCTTATTGAGAATTTCCATGTCAATTGTCTTTATAGTGTATGCTTTCAAGCTCTCTTCCATGGTGATGATATTTTTAAGCTTTTTAAGAAACCACCGGTCAATCATAGTGAGTTCATAGAGCTTATCAATGCCAACGCCACGCCTTAAGAGCACAGAGAGGGCAAGAAACCTTTCATCATCGGCGGTTTTTATCCTATCTTCAATTTTGGTATTTGTAAATTCCGTAAATCTTTGGCTGTCCAGATGATACATATTAAGCTCCAATGAGCGTACAGCTTTTAAGAAAGCTGCTTCGAAGCTGTCCCCTATGGACATGACCTCGCCGGTTGCTTTCATCTGGGTCCACAAGGACCTGTCTGCCTTTACGAATTTATCAAAGGGCCATTTGGGTATCTTAACAACTATATAATCCAATGCCGGCTCAAACATTGCCACCGTCTTTTTTGTAACGCTGTTTTTAATCTCATCCAAGGTATATCCAATTGCTATTAAGGTGGACACCTTTGCAATTGGGTATCCCGTTGCTTTTGATGCAAGGGCGCTGGAGCGGCTTACTCTGGGGTTAACCTCTATTACCTTGTATTCGTAACTTTGAGGATTTAGTGCAAACTGTACATTGCAGCCGCCTTCGATGTTAAGAGCCGTTATGATTTTAATGGATGCATTTCTTAACATCTGGTGCTCATAGTCTGACAATGTCTGTGACGGAGCGACGACAATGCTGTCCCCGGTGTGTACCCCGACGGGATCAAAGTTTTCCATATTGCATATGATTATGGTATTGCCGTTTTTATCCCTTATGACCTCATATTCGATTTCCTTCCATCCTGCGATTGATTCTTCTATTAAAACCTGATTAACCCTGCTTTCTGCAAGGCCTATATTGCTTATTCTTATTAGTTCTTCTTCATTTGATGCTATACCCCCGCCGCTTCCCCCTAAAGTATAAGCTGGCCTGACAATTACAGGATAGCCTGCCTTTGAGGCAAAGGATACGGCACCCTCTATATTGTTGACAACAGCACTTAAAGGAATAGGTTCATTTATGTTTTGCATGGTCTTTTTGAATTCATCCCTGTCCTCGGCTTTCTTGATGGCCGTTGCATCCGTCCCTAAAAGCCTTACACCATGTTTATCAAGTATGCCTTTTTCATAGAGCTCCATTGCAAGATTCAGTCCCGTCTGGCCCCCTAAAGTTGCCAGCATGGAATCGGGGCGCTCATATGCGATTATCTGTTCAACAATTTCAACATTTATTGGATCGATATATATTTTATCTGCTATTTCTTTATCAGTCATGATGGTGGCGGGATTGGAATTTAAAAGTACTACCTCTATCCCTTCATCCTTAAGGGTCTTGCATGCCTGTACTCCTGCATAGTCAAATTCGGCCGCCTGCCCTATTATTATAGGGCCCGAGCCTATAACAAGCACCCTTTTTATGCTGCAGTCCTTCATTCTAGCTCCTCCTGACCATATCTATAAATTCGTCAAACAAGTATGCAGTATCCTGAGGTCCGCAATTGGCTTCAGGATGAAACTGTACTGTAAAACTTGGATGAGATTTGTATCTTATCCCTTCAATTGTATTATCATTAAGATTGACATGGGTAACTTCCATATCATTATTGAGACTTTCGGTATCCACTGAATAACCGTGATTCTGGCTGGTCATATAGCATTTATTGCTCTTCAAATCCTTAACGGGATGATTTGCTCCCCTATGACCATATTTAAGCTTTACGGTATTTGCATCACAGGCTAAGGCCATCAGCTGATGCCCCAGACAAATTCCAAAAATCGGTGCATTTCCCTTAAGCTTTTTGATTGTATTTATGCTCTCAGCGTTATCCTGCGGATCCCCAGGGCCGTTGGTTAAAAGTATGCCGTGGGGATTTAAATCCATTATCTCTTCAGCCGATGTTTTTGCGGGATAAACTGTAACGCTGCAGTCCCTGTCTATCAGGTTTTTTAATATATGATACTTAAAACCATAGTCTATAAGTGCAATCCTGTACTTTCCATTACCTTCCTTATAGGGATTTTGAGTTGTGACATTGGCTACGGCATCCTTTATGGAATAACTGTCAAGTTCTTTTTGTATGGTATCTATATCCCGGATGCTGCCGGTAATGGCACCTTTTAAAACGCCCTTTTCCCGTATTATTTTTACAAGGTATCTGGTATCTATATCATGCAGAAGAGGGATTTTATTGATTTTCAGGAAATGCTGCAGGCTGTCCTGACTCTGGCAATTGCTGTCAATATCAGAAATTGATTTTGTTACAAGTCCCTTTACCTTTATACCCTTTGATTGATTGAAACTTTGATTGATTCCGTAGTTTCCAATCAACGGATATGTCATAACAACAATTTGACCATAGTAAGAAGGGTCTGTGAGTATTTCCTGATAGCCTGTCATGGATGTATTAAAAACAACTTCACCAATTGTATCGTCACCGTTCAATAATTCACCGGTAAGTATCTTCCCGTCTTCTAAGACCAAATATCCTTTCATATTTATTCCCCTCTCAAAACTATATAACAATTAATTTTACTCATAGAAATATTATTCATTATTATGTATAATATCTCATTTTGTTGTATTTGTAAAGCCCCTATAACGCTTGTTTTAAAATAATTATGTTAATTTGCAAACATTAGTTAATAACAGGTTTTTAGTGCTATACCTTACATCATTTTAACACTTGAATATCCGTTCAAAAAATAAATGGCTTTAAAACCCAATGAATATCTTCTTTATATATACCGTATATTTATTCATATTAAATTGACAATTAGTATTGATATCTTAAAATTGCAAAAATACCACAAGATGCTTATTATCATAATTCCATCAACATCAGAAATGTTAATTCCACTTGTTTAAGAGCTGTTTTTATGTTAAAATACCCACAATATGTTTACACAATCGGTCATTAAGTATCAAATACCACTAAAATAATTCGGAGGATATTATGGTTACTGTCAGAATTCCGGCTACATCAGCAAACTTAGGCCCCGGATTTGATTGCTTAGGTATGGCACTTTCAATATATAATACAATAAGCGTCGAATTATCAGACAAGCTAGTCATAGAAACAATACAGTCAGGCACCGGAGTGGAAGAGAATGCGGACAATCTCATATTCCAATCCTTCAAAAAGCTGTACGATTCTCTCGGAAAGCCCGTACCAAACGTGAAAATAATACAAGATGTAAATATACCGATAAGCAGAGGTTTAGGAAGCAGTGCCGCCTGCATAGTAGGGGGCCTCTTTGCTGCAAATGAAATGCTAGGCAAGCCTTATAGCAAGTCAAAGCTTTTGGAATTAGCAACAGAAATAGAAGGTCATCCCGATAATGTGGCTCCGGCACTTTTAGGCGGTTTTGTCGTATCGGTGAGGACCGATGACGGGATAAGATTCCTGCAAAACAATATCAGCAAAAATATAACGCTTATGGCTATCATCCCGGATTTCAGGCTCTCAACGAAGAAATCCCGCGGAATATTACCCACAAGCCTTGATTATAAGGATGCCGTGCACAATGTATCAAGGGCCAGTCTTCTAACGGCAAGCCTTATTACAGGTGATTTAACAAATATAAAATATGCTGTGGAAGATAAAATGCACCAGCCTTACAGGCTTGATTTGATAAACGACGGTAAAAAAGTATTTGCATCGGCATATGAAAATGGTGCCAGCGCAGTGTTTTTAAGCGGTTCAGGCCCAACACTCATGACAATCATATGCGACATATCCACAATTGATAAGGTTAAAAACTGCTGCAGCAAATTAAGCACCAATTGGGATATAAAGCTTTTAGAAGCCGATAATACCGGTGCAATGATTGTTGAATGATAAAAATAATATATGACACAAAAACAGAGGAGTGCACTCCTCTGTTTTTGTTAGATAGTATTAAGCTTTTATCCGAAATACCGTTGCTTAATTTTGACACCTATCTCTCGATAGGTGGGTGTCCGCATACATACCTCTATCTTCCCCTGCCATAAATGGACTTACACTGGGCCTGATATCAGTGATGAGATATAGGACTCCCTTATTAACTCTGTAGGTTCAAAATATAAGTCTGACGAATATTTCAGAAATTTGCATGTATCTTAGTATCTCCATTATATAAATTTTTTATATATTTTTCAATAAGTATTTTGCCTAAACACAGCTATAATGCCCCTTTTATGACATTCAAGTTTTGCTAATATTAGTTATTAATGCATATTTTCAAGTAAATAAAAAAGACTTCTACTGATTAAAAAAACTCATCTCATTTTGAGTTTGGAACTTTTATCACAATCCTTCAGACTCTTTAAATTAAGCTGTAACTTTAAGGTTTTCAGAGTTTTAAGACGTTATAACGATATAAGTATCGACATATTACGAGGTATTTGTTAATACTATTGAGACAGCCTCAAAATAGGTAACAAGCTGATGTTAACCAGCAGTTATCCTCTAAAACAGCGTATTGTTATGAGATATTCAATGCAAGGGAACCGAACATTGTCCCAAGTCACGTGTAACTGTTAAGCGTCGTCAATAAAGTTAAAGGGCTTCAATGGCAGACGGTATGGAAGCATGGGAAGCATGCATTCCCGTAAGTCGAGAGGTAAATTCTCTTGCCCAGGCTGTTTTGATGTTTATGCGTAACAAAGTGGAGAAAACCACAATGTCAGTATCGTAACCACAATAATTTTAAATTGATATTATTGTGTATCACACAGTATAATGATAATGAGGTGATATGATGCCAGTGAACGAGCAAATACAAAACTTTATCACGGAGCTTCGCCGAGGTAGTTTAACGCTGGCAGTTTTGGGATGTTTGAAACAATCGCACTATGGCTACGCATTGCTTGAAACAATGCAGGAAAAGCAAATAGACATTGAAGCTAACACGCTATATCCCCTTTTGCGTCGGCTGGAAAGCCAGGGTTTACTTGTTAGCGACTGGAATACCAGTGAGAGCAGACCACGAAAATACTATACTATCAGTGAAAAAGGCGAAATGGTGTATAAAGAATTAATAGCAGAATGGAAGAAGCTACAAAGCAACATTGAATCCATCTGCAGGGAGGATGACCATAATGGATAATTTGATTGAGCGTTATGTCTATGATGTTACACGCCGCCTCTCGGAAAAAGACCGGGATGAAGTAAGTAAAGAGTTGAAATCTAACATCTATGACATGTTGTCGGAGCATGCAGATGAAAACGAAATAAAGATGATATTGTATAAATTGGGTTCGCCCACTTCATTAGCAGAGAAGTATCGGCAAAAGCCCCGATATTTAATATCTCCGGCTATTTACGACGATTATGTGCGTGTACTAAAGTGGGTTCTTCCTCTGGTCGGAATTGTAGTTTTGGTTATTGGCATAATTCTGGGGGCTATTGCTTCTATAAAAGATGGTATGGTTGATTTGCCTTATTTAATAAGCAATACTTTGTCAAAGGGTATTTCCATGGGCATATCTGCGGCCCTTCAGGCCCTCGTATGGACAACGGTTGGCTTTATAATTGCCGAACGTACAGGGGCTAAAGCAGGCCAAAGCGAAGAACAGGAATGGAAAATTGAAGATTTGCCGGAAGTATTGCCTAATGATAAAGGCAAAATACCATTGTCCGACAGTATTACTGAATTGGTGTTAACCGTTGTATTCTCTGTTTTGGCTATTTTAATGTGCAGTGGATTTTTGCCTATCGCTTTCGTTATCCAAAATGGTGATGTGCAAATACACACCCTTTTTAGCGCCGCATTTTTGGCAATCTGTGTCCCTGCTGTTGCTTGTATTGCTTTATTGGGCGTTTGTGAATGCATTTCCAAGATCAAGGCCCGTAGATGGACGCCTTTTGTTTGCGGCGCAGTTATTGTAAACAATATAGTAAGCACATGCATAATAATTTACCTGCTAAACAGGCCCGATTTGTTTAGCGCGGAATTCACATCTTTTCTGCTGGCTGTTGATTGGGGCAGCTCTGATTTCCTGCGCTTTATGGGAACGAGTGGAATAAATGCATTTATTGTTTTTATTTCCATTGTTGTTGCAGTCTGTTCATTGGTGGAATGCGGTCATGCAGTTTACAGAACTCTAAAAAACAGGAAGCAGTAATAACCGCGATACAAAAGATAGAGGATGCCGGAATGAAAAGGCATCCTCTATCTTATTTTTTAGATATATAACACAAATCCGAACCCTTCATCAACAGGATTAACCTGTCGTAAATGGTTCGGATTATATTAATTTGGTGCGAGAGACGGGACTTGAACCCGTACGGTTGCCCACACGCCCCTCAAACGTGCGCGTCTGCCAATTCCGCCACTCTCGCATATATCAGTTTTAATCCTGACAAGAATAAATTATACTATGTTTATAATTTGCCGTCAACATATAATTTCAACATTTTCATTGGTAACTTAATACTGTGCTCTAATCTTCAGGCAGGTTTTCTAAATACTCCAGAACATCTCTGAAGCTTTTATAATTGATATATTCTATATTGTTCTGTAAACAGAATACAGCCAAATTATCCTTTGCAAAGACCACATCGGCAGCTTCTGCGGCACATCTGTCTGTAAACCCGTCCCCTACATATACTAAGCTGAATTTGTCTTTATACTGCATCATGTATTTATATTTGCATATGCCGCAAGGTCCGTAATCCTTTATGCAATCCGGAACCTCCCCGTATTTTGCTGCCATAATTCCATCCTTTATCTCCAGACTGTTGGAGAATACAGGTATATCTATGCTTCGGCCGTACTTATTGAACAGCCTTTTAACGTAGTTTATAAATCCGCCGCTTAAAATGATAGTAAGGATATTATTATCCCTTGCATAGTCAAGCATATCAAAATAAGCACTGTCTATCTCCATATACCTATCAACATACTCAAAAAAATCTTCTTCGCTTACCCTTATTTTCTCATATTGGGTCTGCAGGCTTTCTCTCAGGCCAATAAGGCTCCCCCTATAACTTTGTTCTATTGTCCTGGTTTCTTCATTTCCAAAATGCTCGAATATTGCCGTATTAACATCTTTTAGCGATATAGTCCCGTCAAAATCACAAATAACAGCCACAGGTTTATTGTTCAGTTTCTTCAATATTAACACCTCTATATGTACAGCATTTGTTTTACATTATATTTTAACATACGTATGTAAAAAGTGAATGAAATATCGGCTACGCCAGGCAGTATTTCTTACTGCAAGGCTTATTTTGTTGCCATTAAAAAATAAGTTATAATATAAGCGTATAATAACAGTTGATTATTGTAGCAATGATTACTAAAATATTGCAAATGAGAGCGTTATGGTTTGCAGCATGAGAAGGTAATTATTATGATAGTGCTGTGCTGATTTTCATCTCTTTAGCAATTACTTTTCATAACAGAATAGATACAGAGCTTACACCATATATAAGAATTACCTATGATATTTTTGGTATTAGCAAAAACTTAGAAGAGAAAATAAGTATCATCAGCTCCTATTTAAATGAACCAGTAAGTGATTAAATCACGTTTGCCCTGTAAATTCTACCTTGTCCTCGTTAATGCTTTCTATAATTGAAGGTTGATTGAATGTAAAAAGCCGATAACATGATTAGCCGTAAACATTAAATACAGCGTCCGCATTTCAATATAATAGAAAAGCCCAACGTCTCAATTTATTGATACGTTAGGCTTTTCTATTTCATGGTGGGCCATCAGGGACTCGAACCCGGGACACCCTGATTAAGAGTCAGGTGCTCTACCAACTGAGCTAATGGCCCATATTTTTTTGCTTTCCCTATGTGGGAAAGGTGTGACAAATTATCTTCGATGTATTATTTTTCGAATCCTAGTAGTTTCAATGGTTTTGGCGCGCCCAGTAGGATTTGAACCTACGGCCTCCAGATTCGAAGTCTGTAACTCTATCCACTGAGCTATGGGCGCCCACCTGGATACAAACTTGGAGCGGGTGATGGGAATCGAACCCACGTAATCAGCTTGGAAGGCTGACACTCTACCATTGAGTTACACCCGCAGGTTTGGAGCGGGAAACGGGGCTCAAACCCGCGACCTTCGCCTTGGCAAGGCGACGCTCTATCAACTGAGCTATTCCCGCATGATTATTGGTGCGGACGAAGGGACTTGAACCCCCACACACTTGGTACTAGATCCTAAGTCTAGCGCGTCTGCCAATTCCGCCACGTCCGCATTTTATTGACAGAAGATAACTTCTGTCATAAGGCGAGGCAAATACCTCTCCTTACATTCTAATGGTGAGCCACCAGGGAATCGAACCCTGGACACCATGATTAAAAGTCATGTGCTCTACCGACTGAGCTAGTGGCTCATACTGGCTGGGATGGCAGGACTCGAACCTACGGAATGCGGGAGTCAAAGTCCCGTGCCTTACCAACTTGGCTACATCCCAACAAATTAATTAGTTGGGGTGGATGATGGGGCTCGAACCCACGACCTCCAGAGCCACAATCTGGCGCTCTAGCCAACTGAACTACATCCACCATATTATTTGAATGGTGCGCCCGAGACGATTCGAACGTCCGACACACGGATTAGAAGTCCGTTGCTCTATCCGACTGAGCTACGGGCGCATATTGGAGCGGGTGATGGGAATCGAACCCACGTAATCAGCTTGGAAGGCTGACACTCTACCATTGAGTTACACCCGCACTGGTTTTCAATCATTCATTTTGTTGCCTTAAGAGAAGCAATGGTCGGGGTGACAGGGATTGAACCTGCGACCTCATGGTCCCAAACCACGCGCGCTCCCATCTGCGCCACACCCCGTTTTCTCTGACGACAAAATATAGTATACCTCAATTTTTTTGTTCGGTCAATAGCAATTTATAAAATATTCTTCCGACTTATTCTTAAACTTTATAAGTGCAAATCCCATATTTTAGGCATGATTAGACCCTTCTCAATTATAACAATTCCGTAAGTTCTTCCTGTTCCTCTTGGTTTAGAAATACTGCCGGGGTTGAACAATATAATATTATTATTCTCTATTATTTCGGGAAAATGCGTATGACCGAATAAAACCATATGGGCATCCTCCTTAATAGCCTTGTAATGAATATTAAGATAATCGGATTTTACATTATAATTATGTCCATGGGTAATCAACAGCCTCTTATTTTCTGCCATAATGATTCTTTCGGCGTCTAAGCCTGAATTAAAATCACAATTGCCTTTAACTTTTATTATTTCGGTTTTTATATACTGTGACACAGCATCAATATCATTTATTCCGTCTCCAAGATGTATTACTAAATCTGCGTCCCCAATGCTTTTAAGAGCACTTCTCAATGCATGTATATCACCATGAGAATCGCTAACTACCCCGATTTTCACTCTGCTATCCCCCTTTATAACTTATATTTCAATATGTTTTTCAACTCCTCTAAGGCCTTCCCCCTGTGACTGATTTTATTCTTTGCTTCGCTACCAAGCTCGGCAAAGGTTTTATCATATTGAGGGATTATAAATAAAGGATCATATCCAAATCCCTTGTCCCCTTTTTCTTCTCTTGCTATTATGCCTTCTACCTCACCCCGAGCCGTGAACTTGCTGCCATCAGGATATACCAATACAATAACGGCGACAAACTTAGCCCCCCTTTTTTCGTAGGGCACATCTTCTAAAAGCTTTAAAAGCTTTATATTGTTGCTTTTGTCATCTCCGTGGATTCCCGAAAATCTTGCGGAGTTCACTCCTGGAGCTCCATCTAATGCAAAAACCTCAAGGCCGGAATCATCTGCCAGAGAGGGAAGGCCGGTGGCTTTCATGACTTCCATGGCCTTTTTCTCCGCATTTCCTTCGAAGGTATCCTTATCTTCAACTACGTCTATATCCAGTCCCATATCTTCAAGAGACAATATTGAAATAGGAAAACCCTCTAATATTTCTTTGAATTCTCTTATTTTATTCCTGTTTTTGGTAGCCGCCACAATCTTCATCATTGCTTTGAACTCCCTATTTTTGACGCACTTTCACCTAGGACTTCCTTTTGAAGCTCAATTAATTCCATTATTCCTTTTTGCCCTAAATTAATAAGCTCATCCATTTCTTCCCGAGTAAAAGGCCTTTGTTCTCCAGTTCCCTGGACTTCAACCAGCTGGCCTGACTGAGTCATGATTATATTCATATCCACCATGGCATTTGAGTCTTCTTCATAACATAAATCAAGTAAAGGTTCATCCTCAACTATACCAACGCTTATGGCAGCGACGAACTCCCTAATTGGGTAGCTTTCAAATTCCACAATCTTGCTTAACTTTTCCATGGCACAGGCAAGTGCTACAAAGGAACCTGTTATGGAAGCCGTCCTGGTTCCTCCGTCGGCCTGTATAACATCGCAGTCAATCCATATGGTCCTTTCCCCTAATAATTTAAGGTCGACAACAGACCTTAATGCCCTTCCTATGAGTCTTTGAATTTCCATAGTCCTTCCGTCTACTTTTCCCTTTGAGGATTCCCTTGGCTTTCTGCTCTGTGTTGACCCCGGCAGCATCCCATATTCGCTGGTTATCCATCCTTCTCCCGTACCTTTAAGAAATGGCGGAACCTTATCTTCTATACAGGCGGTGCAAACAACCTTTGTATTTCCTGTTTCTATAAGCACAGAACCATCAGGATATTTAATATAATCTTTAATTATATTGATTATTCTTTTTTCATCCTTGTTCCTTCCATCAATTCTCTCCATATAAAATTGCCTCCTATCTATATGTGACAAATATTATTATAACCATTTATGGCACCTAAAACCATATTAAAAATAAAAAGAGGGGTTTCCCCCTCTTAATAACTAAATCCAAAGTATTGATTTATTGCATTTGCAATAGCTTGGGCAGCTTTTTGTTTTGTATTATCATCTTTTATCAGTTCTAATTCTTCAGGATTGGATATAAACAGTATCTCAGCCAATGCCGCCGGCATGTTGGTTGAATTTAACACTGCTAAATCAGGCCTGCTCACTATACCTCTGTTTGTCCTTCCTAGTTCTGATATCAATTGATTTTGTATGTATTGTGCCAGAGTGGCTCCAGGTTTTACTGCCTGGCTGTTGTATAATGTTTCTGTACCGTTTGTGGTTTTTGAGGTGAAGCTGTTTAAGTGTACGGACACGAAAATATCTGCTTTTAAAATGTTTGGGCCTTCTGCCCTGTCGGCTAATGATACATATTTATCTGCATCTCTTGTAAGATATATATCAAAGCCTTGGGCCTTTAGTATGTTGTTTGCTCTTAAAATTATATCTAATACAAGGTCTTTTTCCTTGTATTGTCCATTAACAGCTCCCGGTGTTGAACCGCCGTGACCAGCATCCAGCGCTATTATATAGTCGCCTCTTGCCTTGCCCTGGCTGTTTAATTCCACTCCCGGCATTGAATTCGTACTCTGACTGTTTGCATCTTCTACATTTATTACAACGTATGTTTTTAAATACATGTACTGGCTGTCTTTTGTAACCTTGGTCTGGACGTCAGCAATATTGTATTTTAAGGTGGTATTAGGATTAACAGTTATTTTAACTGAGCTTTGACCTTCATTTAAAGCTAATATCGATGAAACAAGATTGCTGCTGGCATCGATAATATTGCTGCTACCTGCGTATCTTGAATTATTAACAGTAACTACTATCCTGCCGTTTTGGTCCATTGAATGGACTATATCGGGTTTGAAAGTACTTATGTTACTGTTAATATCAACCTTCATTGTGACAGGTATTGCTATTGAGCTTTTCTTTGCAGTACTGTAAATCTTTATACTGTCTATCTGGTTTAAGTTTGTGGTACCGGTTTGTCCCGATGTGTTTGTACCGCCGTTTTTAGAAGCGACATACTCGCTTTTAATCCATCCCTTTCTGGAACCGAACTGTATCTTAATCCATCCAGGAGCACTTTCCAATACTTCATAAGTGCTTCCTTTAGTAGCATTACCAATAATTTTAGCATCAACCTCTTTGTCAGCCCTTACAGTAAGCAAAGCTGTGTTTACCGTAACATCTTCTCCTGCAGATATGGTTTCATCATTTTGAGTTGGTGCCCCATCTTCATCTGCCGGCGCTGAAGGATTGGCCGTTGTTTTCTCAACGTAAACACTGCGTACCCACCCTGTTGTGGACTTTTTAAACTGTATTTTTATCCACTTGTCCTGGCTTTCCAAAACTGAGTAAGTGCTTCCCTTTTCAGCCCTTCCTATTATGGAGGCACTGAGGGACTTGGTGCTTCTTACAGTCAGCTGGTCGATCTTTGCAATAACTGTGTCACCGGTTTTAATGATTGAATCATCAATCTCTTCTTCAGGTTCATTTTCACTTTGCTCAGGCTGTTCTGTCTGAACAGGCTGTGTCGGCTGTTCCTGCTGTTGAGGCTGCTCCGTCTCAGCAGGCTGTGCTGTTTCGGGTTTTGTTTCCTCATCAGGAATCACAATAACATAGGTGCCGCTTACCCACCCATATGAAGAGCCATACTTGATTTTAAACCATTCGCCCGATTTTTCATAATACTGATATGTTTCATTCATCTTCACGCTTCCGATTTTTTCTGAGGACGTGGAAGCAGTCTCCCTTACATTCAGAATATCGGCTGTAACTTTTACTTTCCCCATTGGCGTGGGCTGTGAAGGTGCAGTGACAGTTGGTGCCGGTTTTTCTTCAACAAGAGTGAGATAATCACCGCTAACCCATCCGGTGACAGAACCTATCTGTAATCTGTACCAACCATTCTGGCTGGATATTACAGGATAAGCCTGACCCATGATAACTGTGGTCATCTTCTCGTATTCAGTTCCCGGTCCTGACCTTACATTCAGTACTGTCGCAGTTACCGAACCCTTTGTAGCTGCCTTTGCTATTTTAGCTGGAAAGATAAAGACTGAAAACATAACAGCAAACAAAAATGCTGTTATTATTGCGCCTCTCTTGCTCAATTGTTCACCTCCTTGTCGTATTGTGAGATTTGCAACAGCAAAATAGCATGCATCAATTTTACTTATTCGCCATGAATTATAAAATTCCTACAAATACTTTTAAAAAATAAAGCGTGTTATCAAAAAATTAACAACTTTTAGCAGAAATTAAAAAACAGGTGCCTTTATCAATCACCTGTTTTATCGATTATATCAGATTATTATAGATTAATATTGAATAATTCGTCGGGTTGCGGCGGCAAAACTGTTTGTGCCTTACCTCCTCTAAAGAGTACCCGTGTGTTTTTATCCTGGGTTATCTTTCCTATACATTCAGCATCAATCCCTTCATAGGATAAGGCTTCCAATAACTCTTCCCTGTTTTTAGTAGTAATCAGCATCATGCCGCTGGATATAAGCCTTAAGGGATTTAATCCGAAGACCCTGCAGATTTCTCTTGTCTCTTGTGCTATGGGCATGAATTCTTCATAAATCTCAAAACCTTTGCCCGATGCTTCAGCCACTTCCCATACTGCGCCTAATATTCCTCCTTCAGTGACATCGTGCATGCTGCTTACTCCGACTTTTCCGCCTATTATGCCTTCTTTTACCACACTTATTTTATCGATAAATGATTTTGCCTTTGAAATTGTATCCTGGCTTACCTTGTCTTTTAAATAATCTTCATAATCAGAGGCTATAATAGATGTGCCTTCCAAACCTGCCGATTTTGTTACTATTATATAATCGTCGGCTTCTGCCCCTGATGTGGTTACATATTTATCGATGGGACCTTTTCCAATGGCTGTAGTTGATACAACTATCCGGTTAACGGCATCTGTGATTTCGGTATGTCCGCCCAAAATTTCAACGTTTATTTTTGCTGAAGCCTCGTTGATTTCCTCCATCAGTTCATATATATCCTTTTCGGTAACAGAAGGCGGGGCTAATATAGTGACCAATACTCCCAATGGTTCCACGCCGCTGGCGGCAATATCATTACAGCTTATATTAACTGCAAGATAGCCTACAGAGGAACTTGAACCGGTAATGGGGTCGGTTGATAAAACACAGCAATGTTCTCCAAACCCTATTATGCTGCAATCCTCTCCAATTGCGGAATGCACCAGAACCTCCGGCCTCTTCACCTTTATGTTGTTAATAACGCATTTTTCCAATACCTCCGTCGGGAGCTTGCCGATTTTCATATTCCCACCTACTCTATATTTTAAATTAAATTTGCAATCAAATGTAAGTAAAAGCATTGAAGTAGTTCGAATGGCTACAAATAAACATACAGTCAAACTACAAATTATTATATCATATTAAAATATATCTTTACAGAAAGTCTAAAGTTAAAGATTACTGACATATTATTATATATAGATTTTCTTATGAATACACAATCAATATAATAGCTTTCGTTTCTGTGCCTTTATATGAATTTACTTTGGGTGGTGATAATTTGAAGAGTATAAAAGATCATCTGAACAGCAAGGGATATACTCTGAAGAATATATTGGGGCAGGCAATGTGGTACAGCAAGAATGCCGTGCTGTCCGTGTCTTTGATGTCAGGTCTTGGACTTCCCTGGAATTATGATAATTTTAGAATTCGTGAATGGATGGATGGAATTAATGATGAAGATTTTAAATATAAAGTTCCGGAAAATGCTATTTTGCTGCGTGCCGTGTATAAGAAAGGAAATCCTTCTTTCAGCAATGCATACAACGGCAACAGAAACGACTATCAGAACTATTTATGGGATGATACCGGCTTTAAAAAGACTATAACACCCGTATCACAATCCTACCTTATTATAAATGAGTTAATGCTGGCAAAATATCTTGTCAAAGATATAGATGAAGATTTTGAAAATACCGATAACATAAAGGACAGGAAGGCAACTGCCCTTCTATTGCTGAACTCTGCTCTTCTACAGGCTGACTTTTTATGTGAACATATGAGAAATCAGAGCCGTCTTTTTGTTTCTAAAAATGATAAGACCGAAAAACCTTATGGAGAACCTATATTGGAGGAGACAGACAAACCCCCGACAATATCCGAACAGGCAATAGTCTTGGAAGCCTTCTCTCTCCTGGCAAACACTCTTGATAACGAAAAATATCCCGAATTTTTAAATTTGGATTTATCGCAAAAATATTTAAAAAATGCTCAGGAAATATATACAATGTTCAAGGATTCTCCGGGAGACATTTACGGCGCTAAAAGCAAAGAATTGTGCAATATTATTTCCTCTTGTTTGGAATACAGTAAAACCAATGTAAGCAGCGAAATATTGGACTATGCTACTACCTTGGCCATAGAATTGGAATCAAGGGTCGATATGTCCGGAAACCTCATGCGTTATGCTTACGAGGACAGCTTAACATCCAATTCCTCCAGCTTTGTGGCTGTTAAAGCACTTATACAGGCATACGCTTTAACCGGCATTTATAAATTTTTAAGCTGTGCTCAGCTGCTTTACAAAAAGCTTAATTTGCTGTGGGATAAAAGCAATTACCTGTTTTTGTTGGACGATTCGGATAAATATAAGTATACATTAAGAGATATTGGCTCTGTTTTGGGAGGTATAAATGCCATAAGGCTGTTTGGCGATGATCATTACAAGGAGGATGCTAAGGAAAAGCTTATAAACTTCTTCAACACCTCAATTAATTTATCAGGTATATTGCTGTCAACTGCTCCAGTACCCGGCGCCGAGGAATATGAAGGATATTTAAGCCATGCAAGAAGCGACTCAAATGCTGTTTCAATTGAGGATTTTGCAAGCCCCAACATACCTCAGGCATTGGATGTAAGCATGGCTCCTGTTTTTGGCAAAAAATTCACCTTCAAGCCTAAAAAGAAAAAATTCACCATTAACAGTCAAAGCTTTTATTCGGATTATGCACTTTATACCATAAATGAGCTTTTGTGCTTAAATTATCCTGAAATTGAATGTTATGACCTAAAATAATTCGGGCACCCTTTTGGGCTGCCCTTTGACATATATAGAAATTTTTCATCCCATTCACTTATATTCATAGAACAATGATCTGAAACAATTTTTACTATCCTTATATCCTTTGGAGGAATATCGTGCATAATAAGCACTTCGGCATCATATCCCTCTTCAAAATCCCGCCTATCTTTTAAATTTTTCTTAAAGCTTAAGGAATTGTTCCAATAGTTACGTACCCATTGACTTCCTCTGGTTTTTACCAATTCTTTTGCATATTTAAAAACTCCAATATCCTGCAAAATAAAAGGTTCATAAAAAATATTAGCTGAGTTTTCATTTCCGATCCAGCACTCATCCTCGTTTATATTGAAAGCCAGAAGCGCCGAATGGGAATGCCAGTAATGCTCAATCTTAAAATTCAATGAGCCGTAAATTGCTGTGCTTCTTTTTACCCAATGCGGTATATCCTGGGGTTTTAATGAATCGAAATATCTGTTGAACTCTGTATATCTTTCATTGCAGCTTAAATTAGTTTTAAGCCCATTTTCCATTATTTCTTTTAAGTCCATGATATTAGTCACATGATAAACAAGACCTGTTTCTTTATAATCACAAAATCGATTTTTTCTTTGATTTTCCGTGGTGTTCATTTAACATACCTTTCCATTTATAAATTCCTTAATTCTGCTAACAATAAAATCAAAGGAGGCGAACCGTTATATGACAAACATAAACTGCTCTGCCAAGTGCTCCTATGAAAATAACGGTAAATGTACTTTAAATCACATAGGTATATCCTCAAATATCGCCGGCACCGGCGGGGATTGTGCATATTTTCAACCTCGTCAGAGCAAAAGCAGCAAAGATAAGCAATACTAATTTCATTCTGTAAAACATGCAATTATATTCACAAAAGCCTATCGAAATCCTTCTTAACAAAGAAAAGCTGCTTATTTTTCGCAGCTTTTCTTTGTCCTTTATAATTATCACTGCTTTATTTAATCACCAATATATGCCCTGTCAAAGTACATATGCCCTAAAGGAGATTTTATAATGCCTTTTACCTTCGAATTTATAAGCATTGTATTTGTGTAGAAGAAAACCGGCAGAATGGGCATATCATCCATCAGCATGTTTTCAGCATTATGAAGGTATTCCATTCTTTTTTCCAAATCCGCTTCTTTTCTTGCCTTCATAATCAATGCGTCGTATTCCTTATTGGAATAAAAGGTTTCATTATTTTCTCCCTCGGACACAAACAGCTCCAAAAAGCTTAATGAATCCACATAATCGGCAATCCATCCATATCGGGAGATCTCATAATTTCCCCTTTTCCTATTGTCTGCAAACTCTTCCCACCCCAATGCTTTAAGGCTTACATCCACATTTAGATTTGTTTTAAGCATATCCTTTATTGCCTGGGCAATTTGAGCATGATTATTTGTATTATTATATATAAGAGTCAGTGCCGGAAAGCCTTTGCCATCCGGGTAGCCTGCATCGGATAAAAGCTTTTTAGCATTGCTTATCTGGCCGTCGGGATTTAAATATTTGCCGCCCACATCCCTGAAATCCTCATCATTTACATCGGGTATTCCCCTTGGAACATAAGCTGCTGCCGGCAGCACTTCATTCATGGCGGTAAATTCAATTATTTCATTCCGGTTTATGGCAAATGATAAGGCTTTTCTGACCCGTTTATCATTTAATGGTTCTTTATTTGTGTTAAAAGCATAAAAATATGTGCCTAAATAAGGCTCAACCATAAGCTTATTTTCGCTCTTAAGCCTTGAAATTTCCGAAACAGGCGGGTTTTCAACAATATCAACTGTACCTGCTTCCCAGTCCTGAAGGCTTATATTTGAATTTTCCTCAATATTAAAAGTTAGTATGTTAAGCTTGACATTTTCTGCATCATAGTAATATTCATTTCTGGTAAATTCAATTTTATCCCCTAGGGATATCATTTTAAAAGGACCGTTGCCTATATATTTTTGGGGGCTTTCAGTCCATTCATCTGAATATTGTTTTATAATATCCTCACGGACCGGCATGAAAATAGGTTGAGCCAGCATCTCAAGAAAATAAGGTGTCGGATACTCTAATACCACTTCCAGTGTATTATCATCAATTGCCCTGACGCCTACATCTGTTGAAAGGGTTTTTCTTTTGTTGTAGTTTTCTCCGTTCTTTATACAAAAAAGCTGATATGCGTAACTTGCTGCGGTTTCAAAAGACAATGCCCTTTTCCATGCATATTCGAAATCCCTTGCCGTAACTGACTTTCCATCCGACCAGAATGCATTTCTTAAGTTGAATATGTATTTTGTATCCGATTGCTGGCTATAGCTTGATGCGATGCCGGGGACTGCCTTGTTATTGCTGTCTAGTTTCATAAGCCCTTCAAAGTTGGCAAGTATGATATTGGAATCACTTGTTTCGCTGCACAAAGCCGGGTCTAATGAAACAGGCTTTGCACCCAAATTATATGATAGGGTTTGCTTGCCGAAATAATTAGTATTTAAACAGCCGGTCGCTGAAAGAGAAGTACAAAGTATTAATGAAAAAGCCATTATCTTAAATATTTTTTTCATTTGCAATTCCTCCGTAAAAAATATAGGAGACAGCTGCAACTTGATAAATAGCAGCTACCTCCTATTAATTTCCCGAAAAACTGTCTTTTTTATACAATTATATTTTTGATACAGACATGTTTAATTTCTCGCCGTTTATGTTCCATTCGGTGTATTTAAGCTCTGTTTTATTTTCTTCAGCTACTTTGTCAGACAAGGTTTCTGCCATGATAAAGTCAGCATTTGACTCAATTACAACCTTTAATTTTTCATTTCCATAATAATGGAATTCTATCCTGTCGGATACCTCAAAGCCCGAATCCTTTCTCATGTTCTGTATCTTGCTTATTATTTCTCTTATATAACCCTCGTTTATAAGCTCTTCAGTTAATGCCTTATCCAGGACTACTGATATATGTCCGTTGGTCTGGAAAGCATAGCCCTCCTTGCCCTTCATGACAACTTCCACATCATCGGTTGTAAGAGTTACATCCTCACCTGAAACGGTGATTTTAAGCTCGCCCTCGCTCTTGAACTTCTTTGAAGCTTCAAGAGGAGATGCACTTTTTAAAGCCTCTCCTATTTTAGGCACCAGTTTGCCGAATTTAGGTCCTAACACAGGGAAATTGATTTTAAATCCATATTCTACATATTCGTCGATGCTATCGCTGAATTGAACATCTTTTATATTCAGTTCGTCATTTACTATGCCGATGTAGTATTCCGGAAGTTTTGCATTTTTAAAGTTTATTATCATGCGGGACAATGGCTGCCTGTTTTTGATGTTGGCATCATTTCTCGCTGCCCTGCCCAACTGCACTATTTTGTATGCAACATCCATATCATTTTCCAATTCTGTATCTATAAGTGATTCATCAAATTCAGGATATTTGCATAAATGAATGCTCTCGGGTGCATTTTTGTCCGTACTCCTAACTATATTCTGATATATTTCCTCAGTTATAAAGGGTACAAAAGGTGCTGCCAGCTTTATAAACTTATCAAGGATATTATATAGAGTCATATAGGCTGCAACCTTGTCGTCGGTCATTTCGCTCTGCCAGAACCTGGCCCTGTTTCTCCTTACATACCAGTTGGAGAGCTCGTCAACAAACTCGGATAAAGCCCTTGCAGCTTCTGTTATCCTGTAATTGTTAAGGTAATTATCAACTGTCTTTATAACGGAATTAAGCTTGGATATTATCCATTTATCCATTATGTTCTCGCTTGGCTTAAACTTGTAATCATAAGGATTAAAGCTGTCGATTTCAGCGTATAGAACATAGAAGGCATACACGTTCCACAAAGTTCCCATGAATTTCCTCTGATATTCTATAACTGCATCTTCATAGAATCTTGAAGGCAGCCATGGAGCGGAGCCGGCGAAGAAATACCATCTTGTTGCGTCAGCGCCTTCTTTATTTAAAACAGTCCATGGGTCTAATACGTTACCCTTGTGCTTTGACATCTTCTGGCCGTTTTTATCCTGAACGTGGCCTAATACTATACAGTTTTCAAAAGCAGCCTTGTCAAATAAAAGTGTTGATATAACATGAAGAGTATAGAACCACCCTCTTGTCTGGTCAACAGCTTCGCTTATGAACTGAGCCGGGAACATGTTTTCGAACTTTTCCTTATTTTCGAAGGGGTAGTGCCATTGTGCAAAAGGCATGGAGCCAGAGTCAAACCAACAGTCTATAACCTCAGTTACCCTGGTCATTTCGCCGCCGCACTGGGGGCATTTAAGCTTTACTTCGTCTATATAGGGCTTATGAAGCTCAATATTTTCAGGTACATTTATACCCTTTTCCTTAAGCTCCTGTTTGCTTCCTATGCATTCCTTGTGTCCGCAGCCGCAGGTCCATATATTAAGAGGGGTTCCCCAGTACCTTTCCCTGCTTATGCCCCAGTCTATAACATTTTCAAGGAAGTTACCAAACCTTCCTTTTTTTATGTTGTCTGGAAGCCAGTTTATTGTGTCGTTGTTTCTTAAAAGATTTTCCTTTATGGCTGTAGTCCTTACAAACCAGGTATCCCTTGCGTAATAAAGAAGCGGTGTATCACATCTCCAGCAGAAAGGGTATGAGTGCTCGTGCTTTTCTTCCTTGAATAACAAGCCTCTGTTATCCAAATCATTTGTTATGGATTTATCCGCATCCTTTACAAACTGTCCCTTCCAGGGAGTAACTTCCTCTTTGAATTTACCCTGGGTATCAACAAGCTGTATAAAGGGCAGATCGTTCTGCTTGCCTACATTATAGTCATCCTCACCAAAGGCAGGAGCCATATGAACTATTCCCGAACCGTCGGATAAGGTTACAAAATCACCTGCAACTACATAGTATGCTTTTTTATCCGGCTTCGCAAAGTCAAAGAGGGGTTCATATTCTATCCCTAGAAGCTTGTCACCCTTAAATGTTTCTAGAACCTTTCCTTCCTCTCCTAAAAGAGAGAGCCTTGCTTCAGCAAGTATCAATGTCTGGCCCATATATTCCGCTTTTACATAGTTTTCGTTTTTATTGACTGCCAATGCCACGTTGCTGGGCAGTGTCCAAGGAGTTGTGGTCCACACCAAAAAGTAAGTTTCAGCTTGACCCTTTACACGGAATTTTACATATATGGAGGAATCCAGGACATCCTTATAACCTTGTGCTACTTCGTGGCTGGATAATGCGGTCCCGCACCTTGGGCAGTAGGGCACTACCTTGTGTCCTTTGTATAAAAGGCCTTTATCCCATATCTGCTTTAATGCCCACCATTCGGATTCTATATAATTATCATGGTAAGTTACATATGGATCATCCATGTCCACCCAGAAACCTACCCTGTCGCTCATATCTTTCCACTCACTGGCATAGGTAAATACGCTGTCTTTGCATTTCTTGATAAAATCCTCAACACCGTATTCTTCTATCTGAGGCTTACCGGAAATTCCAAGCTGCTTTTCAACTTCCAGTTCAACGGGAAGTCCGTGGGTATCCCAGCCTGCCTTTCGCAAAACCTTATACCCCTTCATTACTTTGTATCTCGGAATCAAATCCTTGATAACCCTGGTAAGAACATGGCCTATATGGGGCTTTCCGTTAGCTGTGGGCGGCCCGTCATAGAAGGTAAAATATTCACCATTGCCTTCCTGTTCCCGGCTTTTCTTAAATATCTGGTTTTCTTCCCAATACTTGAGTATCTCTTCTTCCATATTAATAAAATTCAAAGAAGATGAAACCTTCTTATACATCGAAAATTCCTCCTGACATATATAAATTTTGCATTATGGCAATTAAAATTAATTTCTTCCTTTAATATTATCCATAATATATGAAATCAAAACAAAACCCCTCGTCTCTATAACAGGACGAAGGGTAAATTCGCGGTACCACCTGATTTGGCATAAAAGCCCATCTCAATTACAGTACTTATATACTGTTTCCTGTTAACGGCAGGAATTCCCGGCAGCACTTACTTAATTCGGCCTGCAGCTTAAGGGTGATTTTCGATGAATCCTCTCATGCCGCCTTCCACCAACACGGCTCGCTGTATTTTGAAGATATACCTACTCTTCCCTATCATTGCATTTCTTATAAATTATATGATTTCAAAAATCATTTGTCAATATATTTGTAAAAAAGGCTTTTATCCCTTATTTAATGCAGTATCTGCTTCATTTTTCATACAATTTGCTTCGCAAATTGTATGTCATAATGATTTCAATGGCTAACCATTATTGAAATCATTCGTCATTTTCTCGAACTCATCCTCACTTATTACATTCACACCGAGTTCTCTTGCTTTTGTAAGCTTGCTTCCTGCGTCCTCACCAGCCAAGACGTAAGATGTCTTTTTGGAGACGCTGCCGGAAACCTTGCCGCCGAATTCCTCAATTATCCTTGAGGCTTCCTCTCTTTTAAACTTTGAAAGGGTGCCTGTGAGCACAAAGGTTAGTCCTGCAAAAACTTGGGGCTTATCAGATGCTGAAGCTTTTGATGCCATGTTGACACCGGCGGCCTTCAGCTTTTCTATAAACTGCCTGTTCCTGTCGTTAATGAAGAAATCATAAATGGTCTCCGCCATTTTAGTACCTATTTCTTCTACCATAAGAAGCTCTTCCTTTGACGCAGTCATCAAATTATCCATGGAACCAAAATGTTTTGCAAGGTTCTTGCCTGCTTTTTGACCTACATAACGGATGCCCAATGCATTAATCAGTCTTTCAAGATCGTTTTCACGGGTCTTATCAATGGAGTTTAACAGGTTTGTTACGGACTTTTCACCCATTCTCTCTAAATTAACCATGTCCTCAAACTTAAGATAGTATATATCTGCCGCGTCATGTATAAGGCCGTTATCCAATAAGAGGGCAATAATTTGGGGCCCCATACCGTCTATATTCATGGCGTCTCTTGATACAAAATGCTGTATTGCCCTTCTCTGCTGCGCAGGACAGGCAACATTTGTACATCTTACAGCCGCTTCCCCTTCTTCCCTTATAACTGGGGCATTACAATCGGGACATAGCTTTGGCATTTCAAAAATTACTTCGCTGCCATCCCGCTCTTGTTTTAAAGACTCAACCACTTCGGGAATTACATCTCCGGCTTTTTGAATTACAACATAATCTCCTATTCTTATGTCCTTTTCCTTTATATAGTCTTCATTGTGCAGAGTGGTTTTTGATACCGTGGAACCTGCGATACGAACGGGTTCCAATATTGCCATGGGAGTCAAGGCGCCGGTTCTTCCCACATTTATTATAATATTTGTAAGCTTTGTTTTTTTCCTCTCCGCGGGATATTTAAAAGCCGCTGCCCAGCGCGGCGTTTTGGCGGTGGTTCCTAAAATTTCTCTTTGTGATAAAGAATTCACCTTAACAACAACGCCGTCAATTTCGAAGGGAATATCCCCTCTTGATTCGCCTATTTCATTTACAATATCATATACTTCCTCGATAGTTTTACAGACTATTCTTTTGGGGCTTACCTTAAAGCCCAAGCTATTTAATGCTTCAAGGCTTTCAATATGGGTTTGAAAGGCTTCACCCCCGTATCTTTGAACATTGAATATAAATATATCCAGGGGCCTTCCGGCGGTAATTTTAGGGTCTAGCTGCCGCAACGATCCTGCTGCAGCGTTTCTTGGGTTGGCAAACAAAGGCTGCCCTTCTTCTTCTCTTTTTTCATTCAGCTCCTGAAAGCCTTTTTTAGGGATGTATACTTCTCCCCTGACTTCCAGTAAATTTGTATCCTTAATTTTAAGAGGAATGCTCTTTATGGTTTTAAGATTTAATGTAACATCTTCACCCGTTACGCCGTCTCCCCTTGTTGCCCCCCTTGCAAACTGACCGTTTTCATATAAAAGGGCTACTGATAAACCGTCAATCTTTAACTCCACAACATATTCCGGAGCTTCGTCCAAACCATTTCTGACTCTTGTATCCCAATCTCTTAACTCTTCAAAGCTGAATACATCCTGAAGGCTCTGCAATGGTACTGTATGTACCACCTGTTCAAATTCCTTCAAAGGCGTTGCACCTACCCTTTGAGTAGGTGAGTCCGGAGTAACAAGCTCCGGATGCTCTTCCTCAAGTTTTTTTAACTCCCTTAGCAGCATATCGTAATCGTAATCATCTATTTCCGGATTATCTAAAACATGATATCTATGATTATGGTAATTGATTTCTTCCCTTAACTTTTCAATCTTTTTTTCTATATCCATATGGCAACTCCTTAATTCATGTGTCAAGTGATAAGGCATTCGAACTGTCTTCAGCCCACGAATTCTATGGGGGCATATTTAGCCGACAGCCTTTTTATACCCTGGCTGTCAAAGGCAACGGTGATTTCAAAATCATCGTCCTTTTTATCAACAGCAACGATAAGACCCATGCCCCATTTTTTATGGGATATTTTCTGGCCTATCTTTATAGTATCTCCCGAATTTATAATTTTTGTCTCTTTAGGAGTTAAAACCGGCATTTTATTTATTATCTTTTCTGCGATAGTCTGCTTCTTAACTTCCGGCTTTGTTCTTTCTTCCAGACCTTCTATGCAGTCTTTAGGAATTTCATCCAAGAAATCTGACACTGAGTTAAACTGGGTTCTTCCGTATATGGTCCTCTGATAGGCATAAGATAAATAGAGCTTTTTCATCGCCCGGGTCATACCTACATAGCAAAGGCGCCTTTCTTCCTCCATTTCCTCTTCATCCTCAAAGGATTGCATATGAGGGAAAATGCCCTGCTCCATTCCTGCCATGAACACAACGGGAAATTCCAATCCTTTTGCGCTGTGAAAGGTCATTATTATAACAGCTCTTTCATTTTCATCCACAGTATCAATATCGGCTACCAGGGCAATGCCTTCCAAAAATGCATTCAGAGATTTGTCCTCGCTGGTTTTTTCAAATTCCTGGGCAACTGATATAAATTCCTGGAGATTTTCAATCCTTGATTCATCCTCCACCTCTCCGGAATCCTCAAGCTCTTTGACATAGCCTGTGATATCAAGTATATCCTTTATCAAGGCCGTTACCGAATACTCCTCGACGCTGCCTATATAGGTTTCCATAAGCTTTGAGAATTTTTTAATGGATGTAACGGCGCGAGAAGAAAGACCTTCAATATTATCAACGGTATTTACAGCCTCCATTACGCTTATTCCCATACTCGAAGCATAATTTTCAAGCTTTTCATAAGATGCAGCCCCTATATTTCTTTTAGGAACATTTATAATTCTCTCCAATGAAACATTATCGACGGGATTATTTATAACCCTTAGATAGGCGATTATATCCTTTATTTCCTTTCTCTCGTAGAACTTCTTTCCTCCCACTACTTTGTAAGGAATCTGATGCTTCATGAAGCTTTCTTCAATTACCCTGGATTGGGCATTTGTCCTGTAAAGAACGGCATAATCATTGTAACTGTCGCCTTCATCAATCCCCTTTAATATCTTTCGGGCAATGAATTGTGCTTCTTCGTGCTCTGTCATTGCTTCATATATGGTTATTTTTTCGCCTTGTTTTTTCTCTGTCCATAATTCCTTTGACTTTCTGCCTCTGTTGTTTCTTATAACGCCATTGGCAGCTTTTAAAATGCTGGTGGTGGACCTGTAGTTTTGCTCCAGCTTTATTATTTTAGCATTGGAATAATCCTTTTCAAATTCCAGTATGTTTCTTATATCCGCGCCTCTCCAGCCGTATATACTCTGATCATCATCACCCACGACGCATAAGTTGTGGCTTCTGGCAGAAAGATGATGTATAAGCCGGTACTGGGCATAGTTTGTATCCTGATATTCATCAACATGGATGTATTTGAACTTGTGCTGATAATAATCAAGTATGCCGCCGTCAAAATTAAAGAGGTGGATTGTCTTCATTATTATATCGTCAAAGTCCAGTGCGTTGTTTTCCATCAGCTTTTTTTGATATAGAGAGTATATTTCATATACCTTCTTTGCTCTGAAATCATATTCCTTTCCCTCCAGATATTTATCGGGATATATAAGCTCATTTTTAGCCTTGCTTATGCTTTCCTGAACCCATTTCTGAGGATATATTTTATCATCAATGTTAAGCTCCTTCATGCATCTTCTCAATAGAGTCTGCTGATCGCTGCTGTCATATATAACAAAATTCCTTTTATAGCCTATTTTATCTATATCCCTTCTTAAAATCCTCATGCAAATAGAGTGAAATGTACCAATCCACATCTCATTGGTAACTTCACCTATAAGCCTGTGTATCCTTTCCTTCATTTCACCTGCCGCCTTGTTTGTAAAGGTTATGGCCATGATGCTGCCGGGATATTCATTTTTATCCAATATAAGATGGGCAATCCTGTATGTAAGCACCCGCGTCTTTCCGCTTCCTGCCCCGGCCAGTATTAAAAGAGGCCCGTCTGTCGTCAGTACTGCTTCTCTTTGTTCCTTATTTAATGATGCTAAATCTAACATAATACCCTCCTATATAATAATGAACTATTGATGGGTATCTGATTGCAAAGAAGCGTAAAGCGAGCCATGGACGGCAAGCGCGGCCATCAAAACCAGGACGGTTTTGGGCCGATGAGCTCTTTGCAATCAGATACCAGTAAATTAGCACTACTGCCGCTTGAATAATATGGAGTTATTCTTTGCAAACTCTGATAATTCAGGGCACATTACACTGAATTCGGGATTCACAATCATTTTTCTCACAATTTGTCCATGGGTTGATATAAAGTCTTTAAGCCCCATTGTTTTATGCTCCAGTGCCTTTAAGCTTAGTATCCATCTTATTCCGTTAGCGCATTTTTGCATGGTGCCTTTTGTTATGTCTCCATGGTTTTTCTTATCTGTACTTATTAAATCCGACATAACTTTTATAAGACTTTGCATGGTCATAAACAGAATTTCCAGATTGTCTCCCACATCACGCACCGGTTTTCCTTCTATTATATCGTCAGGATGTACTATGCTGTTTTTATATTTACAGTATGCTATAAATTGATGACCTACCCGTGTACCTAAATTTGAAAGTATCCTGGCATTTAATATAGGATCATTTTCATCATACTCATTCCTGTTTAAAATATCCGACACAGCCTTCCATGACCTGGGAGATGCGAATAAAAGCTCGGATTCGCTGTTTGGATCATAGGTATGCAAATCCGACTCTCTCCAGGATACATATCCTGTAACCAGGTAATTTATATCACTTCTCATTGCCCAGGTTTTCCAGGATTCCACTGTTTGTACAACATTTAATACGGAGCACCTGTTTAAAAAGTTCCCTTCCATCCCCTGATAATCTCCGCCGTCGTCTTCCCCGTTGCCTAAGCATATAACCATCCAGCCTTTTGGAAGTATATACTCGCCCAGCTTACGCTCGTTTAATAATTGATATGCCGCCGTCCTTATACTTTTAGGTACGGAAGTTATTTCATCCAATACCAAAAAACCTCTTTCTCCGTCTCTTTCTATCCGAGGCAGTATATTGTTCTGGAGCCAGATTGTGAATGTGTGGTTTTCATTAGGATAGGGAATACCTTTTAAGTCTCCCTCATTATACATTAAAAGCCTTATATCTATATGGCCTATACCCATCTTAATAGCCAGGTCTATTATACTCTCAGTCTTGCCTATACCACCCCTGCCTAATCCGAATATAGGTCTCATTAAACCTTCCTTGTATTGCATCTCAATTATCTTTGTAAACTGTTCTACTGTGACTATGGGAATATTCCTGCTGCTGTTGTCCAAGTTTTTCTCCTCCGTTAAAAACCTATTCTATTTCTCCGGTTATTCGATTTATCTTATAGGATTCTATCCCTTCTTGTCTATGATCCTTAATGTAATAAAAATTATCATCGGATGAATGCTCTTGTAAGTTAAAGAATTCTCTTTTAACTGCTTCAAAATTATCTGTTATTACATAAGTAAAGTGTATGGGATTATGAGATGTATTTTTCACATTAGCCATCAATATTTTATTTGTACTAAAATTTTCTATTTTTGTTCCTTTAGGCATCGATTTGCTTAACAGCTTCTTTGTATTTGTATCAAATACATCTATAGAGTCAGACCCGCCGCTTAAAAAAATAATTATAAATCTGTTGTCGCATATACTATAACTTACTCCTTTAAATGTAAGTATTTTATCCTCATACATTATGTCTATAATGTGAGTTCTCCAGTCTTTCGGCTCTGTGGTTATGCCGACCATGACCTGGTTTATTATATCATACTTAGAGTACATCATATTTAATATGTTTTCATCCATAATATTCTCCATAAAAGTTATTTATACTTTGCTGTTACTCGTTTTCCAAAGGGCGGCACAAAATCCTTATTATAGCCCTTTGTCATAATCCATATGGTGTCCTTGTATTTTTTTCTGATAGGGGCATTGGCGAATTGTGTATAAAAGTGACCGTCAGTAAATATTAACGTTAAAAATGGCTTGATCTTACACTCTTTACTGTTAAAATATTCAAAAAGTACTCCCGGGTTTGTTCCTCCCCCACCATAAACTGCAACCTTTTTCATTTCTTTATAATTTTTAAAATTTCCTTTAGACTGTATTATACTGTTCCAATATATCAATTCTGCTTCTACTTTAAACTGCTTCAGCAAACTGTGTACCTGTCCGTAGTAGTACTCTATGTCTTCATCTATTATGGAACCTGAAACATCAAAACAAACCTTTACCCCTTTTAATTCATTGTCTTCTATGGATTTTCCGGGGTATATGATTTTTTGATACAACATCCTTTTATCCGGATTCATATAAGACATATCATATGTTGTACCCTTTATTAAGTACTTTCTTACAATACTTCTCCAGTCTACTTCTGACTTTAACATATTACCCGCCAAGATTTCTAAAGCCCCCGGACTGTCTCCCATAGAACTGCTTCGCATATTGTATCTTGTCACTGCGTCAGAAAGCAATTTACCGGCTTCTTGTTTCTTCTGCATGGAATTGCCGGAGGTATCTATAAGGTCTATACTGACATTACCGACCCCTATATCAACTTCAAATATATCGTAGCCATCGGAGCTGAAAACGAAATTATCGATTTTAGGGTCTGCTTTTCCTTTGTATGTGAAATGAAACTTCTTTGTACCTCCGTTATAATATCCATTTTCTTTTGCCTGTCTGTCAAACTCTTCATATATCTGCTCAACGTACTCTTCATCAGTGTCTATGGATGAACAATAATAAATACCTGCAGGTATTTCTATTTTATATCCGTTGGCATTTATAATTGTTCCAAGCCTTCTGAAGCCCAATTCCTTTGATAATACTGAGTTAGTATATAAATCACAGGCAACTTGCCATAGACTTAAGTTTCTAGACTCTTTTCTTGCAACATGCATCAATCCCGTATGCACCAACTCATGCAGTACATAAAACAGCAGTTCTTCAAAAGATGTATTTTCTACATACTTTTCATTATATAAAATTTCATTTATTGTAACCCCTATAGTATCTATATTTTCAGTTTTCCTTTTCTTCATTACTTCAAATATTGCACTGTAAAAGGGTCTTATTGCTCTTAGTGCAATTAAAAGCCTTGCAAGTTTTTGTTCAGCCGTCATTTTATCTTCCATATCATCCGGACCTCTCTTATATTGGCGTTACTCATATTCAATTCAGAAGTTTATTCTGGATTGGTCCCTCTTAAAATATACAGACCAAGCTGTTAGATTATATTATATCATTTAATAATACGATTACATTAAACAAGGTAATATAAATTTACAATCACTATGTACCTCAGATTATAATTTATCAAAATTATTCCCATGAGTATTATAAAAAAATTTCCTTATTTTAAATAAGGAAATTTTTTATTGATAATAATAGCATATCAATATTCCGGTCAGCTATTATTATCAATTTTTTGAATTGTAGAGTTATCGTACTTTTTTCCATTAAGAATTATATATTGAGCCAATTTATTCTTAGTTGTGATTTTTATTATAGATATTTTTGTTGAAGCATTTTCACTTTCATGAGCAATAATTTCTAAGCCGCTATTTCCATGTGGCTTAATAGTCTCTCCGGTTATTTTTTGATTATTTACAAGTAAATAATATTCTTCTACTTGATCTGATTTTGAGATTTTTCCTAAGTAAACACCAGGATTATCTTGAAATCCTTCAGTCCAATTTTTTATTATGCTGCTTGATTCTTCCACCTTAATATATTCCATATCAATACTGACAATTTCTTCAGTGCATCCGGATATAATAAATAAAACTGTAAAAATAACAAATGCTACAAAAATATTTCTCTTCATAAAATTCACCTATTCTTTATATTACTTAAATAAAGATATTTAGCAAACTATTAATTTACACTGATAATAGAAGCTGTCTTTACAGGACAGCTTCTATTATCATATAGCTGTGACTAATTATAATCACTATAATACACATGATCCATATAATAGGCTACCTCTTCAGTATTGCTTGTAAAACCAAATCCTATACCCCATGGATATTGAACACCCGGACTCGTTGAGAGTGAAGTATGTCCATATGCTACTTTAAAACCAAATTCTTCAACTAACCCTAATTTATTCACTTCTAAGTATCCAAAACCGTAATCTGACTAATGATTATCAGAAAGGAAAATGTCAAATTTCACTGAAGCAGTACCTGTTTGATGCTTCTGCTAAACTAAATCTAAACGTTTTCACCTTTTATATATTCATCATAATATGCTTGATTTTACATTAATTTGACATCTACACTAACCGCGTCATCTCCAAGGGTAACTGTCATCCTAAACGGGTTGTATATAAAATTGCCATTGTAATCACCGACTCTTCCATCATATCTCCATTTTAAAAAAGCATCTTTGCTGCTCGTCTCATAAAATGATTCTTCTTCTATGTACTGGTTCTGTGTAAATTCCTGGCTTCCAAGTTCATTTTCTGTAAAATAATCATTATTATTTAATCTTACGGTATATGATATTTCTATTTCCATAGTGTGACCAATGGCTATATTCATTAAATCAGGATACATTTGAGCATATGCTATAGCATCATCTCTTTCATAGTAATTCGTTCCATAATAATATGTACCGCCTTTTACTGCACATTCATATACAACACCACTGCTAAAGGCAATTAAATGGTAGTAATCATAACCTATTGTCTTTTCCACATCAATGATTACTTCATCTTCTTTGCTCAAAGGCAGATTATCATTTGTTTCTCCTTCTTGAGCCCTCTCTTCTGCATATCGTTCTATTATTTCAAATTCTTCAGGAAAAATTTTCCTAAACTCTTCATGCCTTTTCATTTGAATACTATTTTTATCATTTTGTTCTTTATTATCCTTAGCGAAAGCTACAGAAGTAGAAGTCAAAAAAATTATTGTCATGATAATAGATATAATTTTTTTCATTTTAATACCTCCTATAATTTAGGCTAATCATATTTTTATGCTTGTCCAAATGATGCGTACTTCCTTATTCTCTTTTTCTTTTTTATTTTATATTTTGGCATTACGGGATTAGTAGAATTATTTGACCTCCTTCCTTTAATTTTTCCTTCGACAAGTGATCCCTAAGGTGTAGATCTCATTTGCGAAGGCAGCTTTTCAAGGAATTATTGATTTCCTATGGATTATTTTGCATAATTGTGATTTTGGTTTAGAAAGATAATTTTATATATAATTGGGCTATATCCCCCAAAAGCTTACTTTTATGAAAGTAGAAGTTTACCTAATCTTCTGATTCTATTTACAGAAATATAAAAAGTATATTCTTGTGTTATAAACTAGATTTACTTCCACTATATTTTAGAATTGTTTTAAATAATCTAAAATATAATTTAATTTTTCTTTTTTTTATAGTACTTTGCCAAATAAAATCCTAAAACTATCTGGACTAAAGTTATTACCATGGAAATTATATATTGTACTATAATTTCGCTAAGCTGTGATTTAATAATTGGTGTCTGCAAAAATGCTATCATATGAATAATAATATACTGTAGATCAGTCGATAAATTCAGCAATCCATGTACAATTATAAGTACACCCGCTGCCATGCAAATATCTCCATTTTCTAATATGCTTAAATAACCGGTTTGATTTGATTTTCTAATTTTTAGAATTAACATTATAATTGATATTACTATAATTACAGCCCATAATATATTATTAATGGAAAATACCCTTACTTCATCTCCAAGTCCAGAAATTAAAACACTTAACCTATCAAAAAGTGAAAATATACTTGTGATTACCGTATATAATAATACACTCCTTAACATAGCAATATCAGTTTGCTTCTTTTTAATATATTTTACTAAATAAATTCCCAAAAATAATTGGCATAAAATTATTATTACAGAAATTGAATCTCCTATTATGGCATTTCTAAGCATTAATATATTGCGCACATCCTGCGGTTGTGATTTAATTAGCCCTAAAGCCCGAGTAATAAAACTCGGCAACAAATATGATAAATTAGTTAGTCCCTGTATTACCACTAAAATACCTGTTATTAAATGAATCTGCTCTTTTTCTTTGATGTCAAAATAGTCTATTTGATTTGATTTTTTTATTTTAACTCTTAATATAATAGTGATTATGCTTGCAGCAATAATCATTATTATATTACTAAATAAAAATGCTTTAATTGCATTTCCAATTCTGTCTTGCCCAAGATATACACTATAATATATATTTTCCATAGATCTGCTTATAAATAAAAATATGCATGTGATTACCGTAAACAAATAAGCAATAGAAAGTATAATATTAACTTGTTTGCGATTTTCCATAAATATCTCTCCAATCATTAAGAGTTAGTATAAATCAAATTACATTGTATTTATTATATAACACGCAGTTTATCATAACATACACTGATAAGGGAACTGATATTATTTCTCCTTATGTATCTAAGTATAAGATTATAGCTATCAGGCTGAAGTCTCCTGATAACTCTACTTATGATTGCTTAGCTTGCACCTGTCTTTTCTGTAATTTCTATGTAAGTCTTTTTTTCATTGAGCGTTTTTACCGCTTTCCAACCTTTGTGTAAAGGCGCAGCTTGTTTATGCTACCTATATCTTCAAAAATTTCTGCTATTATGTACAATCAAAGAAAACTTATCTTTATATTATTAAATAAATTTCGGATTTCTTTATCTTACTATATAAGACAGTTTTTATTTGAAAAAGTTTCAATTTTTGTAAAAATATTTTTTTAGCTTTTATAAAAAATAAATTTGAAATAGAAAAAGTAATACCTTTGGGGTATTACTTCTCTTTAATGCGCTTTAGTATAAGATTATATCCGTCGGCACCGTACTGAAGGCACCTGTTTACCCTGCTTATGGTGGCTGTGCTTGCCCCGGTTTTTTCTGCAATTTCTATGTAGGTCTTTTTTTCATTGAGCATCTTTGCGACTTCCAGCCTTTGTGCAAGGGATTGCAGCTCGTTTATTGTACCTATATCTTCAAAAAATCTATAGCACTCTTCAATATTTTCAAGCAAAAGTATTGCCTCAAAAAGCTCCGTCATTTCCTTAGATTCAATCTTGGAATGATATTCAGACATATAACCACCTCATCTGATTTTTTTATAAATATCTATGTACGTAATCCAAATCTCAATATAACATCTTTATGGTCTATTATTCGATAAAAAAATCTTCTTTCCTCCCTACATTATTAAACATTAAAAATATTCCTTTTTGATTATGTTCACTTTATAGCGGCATTAAAGCTATTAAGCTTTGATGCCGCCGTGGAATATTATTTAAAAATAGTAGGATACTAAGTAAAAAATATCTAGGTACTTTGTTATTATTAATCTTTTCAGGGAAGGTGATAATTGATGGACTTTAGCAGCAGGGAAAATATTGATGAAAATAAGCATTATGATAAGGATAGCATAGAGCAAAGCAATGATTATGATTACCCCATTGTTGAGCATTTAAGCAATGCCCGGCTTATGCCTCAGACAGGCCCAATGGGAAATTTGGACTTTCTGGATACCTTTGAATACTCATCGGTGCCGGAAGGCCCTGAAACTCCCCTGGAGGATTATAGCCTTATAATGGATAAGAACAAGAAAAAATAACCTCTTTTGGGAGGTTATTTTCATATGTGCTAGTATTTTTTCACGCCGATGTCTTTTCTGTAATGCATTCCTTCGAAGCTTATATTGTCAATTACTTCGTATACCTTTTTAGATGAAACTGAATAATCGGCACCTTTAGCCGTAACTCCGAGAACTCTGCCGCCGTCGGTTTTTATTTGCCCATCCTGCAGTTTCGTGCCCGAGTGGAAGACGACCACATCTGAAGGCATATTGTCAAGGCCGGTAATGACTTTGCCTTTTTCATAGCTTCCCGGATATCCACCGGAGGCTATAACTATGCAGCTTGCTGCACTTTCATCCCATTCAATATTTATATTGCTTAGAGTACCGTCAATTACCGCATCCATTATATCCACCAGGTCGGTCTTTAACCTTTGCAGCACTACCTGGGTTTCCGGGTCTCCGAACCTGCAGTTGTATTCCACAACCTTGGGACCATCCTTGGTCAGCATAAGTCCGAAAAATACCACCCCTTTGAAGGTTCTGCCTTCTTTGTTCATGGCATCAATTGTGGGAACAAATATTTCCTCCATGCAGATTTTTTCCATTTCAGCTGTGTAATATGGTGCGGGGGAAATTGTTCCCATACCACCGGTATTCAAGCCCATATCGTCATCGAATATCCTCTTATGGTCCCTTGCGCTGACCATGGGCTTTACGGTTTTACCGTCCACAAAAGCCAGTACCGACACTTCGGGGCCTTCCATGAATTCTTCGATTATTATTCTGTCTCCGGCATCGGAAAATGTTTTTTCTTCCATGATGCTATGGACTGCTTCAATTGCCTCGGTCAAGCTTTGTGCTATTATAACGCCTTTCCCAGCTGCCAGGCCGTCAGCTTTAATTACTGTGGGGAAGGATAAAGTTTCTATATAATCCCTTGCTTTTTGGGGATCTGAAAATTCCATATAAGAAGCTGTGGGAATTCCGTATTTTTTCATAAGGTATTTTGAAAAAACCTTACTGCTTTCAATCTCTGCTGCTGCCTTTTTAGGGCCGAAGCATCTTAAGCCTTTTTCTTCAAAAGCATCTGCGAGACCCATTGACAGAGGAACCTCAGGCCCTACAACCGTTAAGTCTATTTTTTCATTTATTGCAAAATCAACGAGCTTTTCTATATCCTCTGCCTTTATATCAACACACTCTGCCAGGCTTGCTATTCCGCCGTTTCCTGGGGCGCAGTATATTTTATCTATCCTTTTGCTTTGCTTAAGCTTCCAGATTATTGCGTGTTCCCTTCCGCCTCCGCCTACAATAAGTACTTTCATATATACACTTCCTTTTCTTCTAGTGCTTGAAATGCCTCATACCGGTAAATACCATGGCAATATTATGCTTATTGCAAAGCTCTATGGATTCATCATCCTTTAGAGATCCCCCCGGCTGTATGATTGCTGTTATACCGGCTGCAGCAGCAGCCTCAACCACATCGGGAAAAGGGAAAAACGCATCTGAAGCCAATACACAACCAAAAGTTTTTTCTCCTGCCTGGCGTATGGCATTTTCAGCCGCCCATATCCTGTTGGTCTGTCCCGGCCCTAGTCCTATTGTCATGCCACTCTTAGCAAGTGCAATTGCATTTGACCTTAAATGCTTGACAACCTTCCAGGCAAAATTTAAATCCTTTAATTCTTCATTTGTAGGCTTGCGGTTTGTTACAACTTTCAATTCATTAATTTTTCCGTTATCGCTGTTTTGTATAAGGAGGCCTCCGTTAACCTTTTTATAATCCAATGATTTGGTATTTTTTTTCTTAATATCCTCAAGCTTCATTACCCTTATGTTCTTTTTGGACTTCAAAATTTCAAGGGCTTCCCCGGTATAATCGGGAGCAATAACTATCTCCACAAAAATCTTGTTTATTTCATCGGCTGCAGCTTTATCTACAATATCGTTTATAGCGATTATTCCCCCGAAAATTGAAACGGGGTCACATTCATAGGCTTTTATGTATGCACTGTATGCTGTATCTCCCACTCCCACTCCGCAGGGGTTGGCATGCTTTACTGCAACGCAGGCTATGTCTTCAAATTCCTTGAGGCATTCTACTGCCGCATTTGCATCATTTATGTTGTTAAAGGAAAGCTCTTTACCGTGAAGCTGTATAGCTGAAGGCAGGCTTCCTTTGACGGCTATGGGCTCTTTATAAAAAGCGGCGCTCTGGTGAGGGTTTTCACCGTATCTTAAATCCTGAACCTTTTCGAAGGTTATTGTAACTGAATCGGTATATCCTTCGATTCCTGCCTGTTCTTTAAGGTAGGAGGAAATCAGCGCATCGTAGGCCGCAGTGTGGTTAAAGACCTTGAAAGCAAGATAAAACTTTGTCTTTTCTGAAACATCCCCATTTTCCTTAATTTCATCCAATACCTTCCGGTAATCTTGAGGGTCCACAATTACAACCACATCTTTGTAGTTTTTAGCTGCTGCCCTTAACATTGTAGGGCCGCCGATATCTATGTTTTCAATGGCATCTTCGAGCTCCACATGCTCCTTTGATATGGTCTGTTTGAAGGGATATAAATTCACGATTATCATATCTATTGTATCAACATTTAATTTCTCAAGCTGTTCCATGTGCTCTTTGTTGTCTCTCATGGCCAGTATGCCCGCATGTATTTTAGGGTGAAGGGTTTTTACCCTGCCATCCAAGCATTCCGGGAATCCGGTAACATCTGAAATGTTTATAACGTCCAGTCCCGACTGCTTAAGGGTTTTTTCCGTTCCCCCCGTTGAAATTATCTTCACTCCTAAATCACTAAGCTGCTCAGCCATCTCGACGATTCCGCTTTTATCGAAGACGCTTATTAAGGCAGTTTTAATCATCTATTATACCTCCTTAAGTTAGGGATAATTAATTGGGTCTTCAAAATTTTGAACAACGTAATTAAGCATTGTGAGAGTTCTGTGAAAGTTCTTGGCGAAGCTGCCACAGAAAATGCTTAGAATTTTAGATTGTTTGAGCATGAGCGAGTTATCAAAATTCTTGCATTTTCAAGGCAGGGAGCCTTAGAACTTGCAGAACTCGAACAGCGTATGGAGTGTTCAAAATTTTGAAACTCTCACCTTATTATAACTTTCCGGCCGGATATGCTTACCTTTCCGTCGCATATAAGCTTTACTGCCAATGGCAGAAGCTGGTGCTCATATGCGAGAATTTTCTTCTGAAGGGTTTCGGGAGTATCATCATCTGAAACTTCCACAGCTTTCTGAAGAATTATGGGGCCGGTATCCGTACCTTCATCCACAAAGTGAACGGTGCAGCCCGACACTTTTACGCCGTATTCCAGGGCCTTTTTATGAACATTTATTCCATGGTATCCGTCTCCGCAAAAAGAGGGTATTAAAGAGGGATGGATATTGATTACTGCATTTTGATACCTCTCTATAATTTCCTTTGACAATATTGAGAGATATCCTGCAAGAACCACCAGGTCCACATTATGTTCAGTAAGCTCTTTTAATATATTAGCATTAAGTTCCTTTGAAGTCATAATCTTTCTGTCAAAGACTGCCGCAGGTATTCCTTCATTCTCCGCCCGCTTCAATGAATAAACCTCCGGCCTGTCGGTTATGACAACAGCAATTTCACCCTTTATATTTCCGCTCTTTATATCATCAATTATGGCTTGAAGGTTGGTGCCTCCCCCCGAGACCAGAACACCTATCTTTAGCAAAGCTCCACCCCGGCCTTTCCTTCTGCCACCTCTCCTATGACGAAGGCTTCTTCACCTGAAATCTTCAAATATGATAATATTTCATTTGCTTTTTCCTTAGAAACAGCCATAACCATTCCGATACCCATATTGAAGGTATTATAAAGCTCATTATCACCTAATCCCGAAAGGTTTTTCAAATCATTGAATATGGGCTTCATATCCCAGGAGCCTTTGAATATCCTGGCCATAAGGCCATTTGGAAGCATCCTCGGTATATTTTCAATAAAGCCTCCGCCTGTAATATGGGATAAGCCTTTTACTTCATAATTTTCAAGAAGGCTTAAAATTAGGTCTACATATATCCTGGTAGGCATTAAAAGCATTCCGCCTAATGTGCAGTTAAACCTTTCGTCAAATTTATTAAGCTCCGATGCATCAACATTGCCGTATAATTTCCTGACCAGGGAATACCCGTTGCTGTGTATCCCCGAGGAAGCCAAGCCAATTAAAACATCGCCCTTTTCTATTTTGCTGCCGTCAATTATTTTGTTTTTATCAACAATACCCACAGCAAAGCCTGCAATATCGTATTCATTTTCTTTATAAAATCCGGGCATTTCAGCAGTTTCACCGCCAATCAGCGCTGCCTTTGACATTTTACAGCCTTCGCTTATACCTTTTACAATATCCGCTATTCTTTCAGGTTTAAGCTTGCCGCAGGCTATATAGTCAAGAAAAAACAAGGGCTTTGCACCCTGGCACACTATGTCGTTGACGCACATGGCAACGGCATCTATTCCTATGGTATCATGTTTATCCAGCATGAATGCCAGCTGAAGCTTGGTTCCTACTCCGTCGGTTCCGGATACCAGCACCGGGTTTTCATATTTTTTAATATCAAGAAGCTCGAAAAGCCCTCCGAAGCTTCCTATATCTCCTATAACGCCCTTTGTATAAGTTGACCGCACGTGTTCTTTCATCATCTTTACAGCTTTGTATCCTGCCTCAATATCTACTCCGGAATCCTTATAAGTTATCATGCATTTAACCTGCCTTTTTCAAACAAATATTTATCGGACTCTCTTGGAACCGAAATAGGATATACACCGGAAAAACATCCGGTACAGAAACCGGCATTGGTGCTGCCTGTAGATTTAATGAGCCCGTCCAAGCTTATATATCCAAGAGAATCAGCCCCTATGATATCCCTTATTTCATCCATGGTGCTCACAGCTCCTATAAGCTGCTTTCTTGAAGGTGTATCAATTCCAAAATAGCATGGATATTTAATCAATGGAGAACAAATTCTCACGTGTACTTCCTTTGCTCCGGCGGAGCGCAGCATAGACACAATTTTTTTACAGGTGGTGCCGCGCACGATTGAATCATCCACCATTACAATTCTTTTGCCTTCAACGTTTCTTTTAAGCGCATTTAATTTTATCTGAACGGCCAGCTCTCTTAAAGTCTGGTCCGGTTTTATAAAAGTCCTGCCTACATATTTATTTTTTATAAGTCCTTCGCCAAAGGGTATTCCTGATTCTTCCGCATAGCCAATGGCCGAAACGGTTCCAGAATCCGGAACGCCTATAACCAAATCCGCCTCAACGGGATATTCCTGGGCAAGTATGGCTCCCGCGTTTCTTCTTGCCTCATAGACGCCTATACCGTCAATTGTGCTGTCAGGGCGGGCAAAATAAATATATTCGAAAATACATAATGAGGACTTTATTTCCTCCTGAATTTTTAAGGATCTCAGCCCTTCATTATCAATTATAATAATTTCTCCCGGTTCAACATCCCTTATGAATTCTCCGCCGACGGTATCAATGGCGCAGCTCTCGGAAGCCAGTATAAATCCGCTTGCTATTTTGCCTATACAAAGGGGCCTTATACCATAGGGATCCCTTACCCCTATTAGTTTGTCATCTGCCAATATAGTTAATGCATAGGAGCCCTTTACTGCCTGCATGGTTTCTAAAACAGCAGTTTCCAGGCTTCTTTTTGCATATCTTGCAAAAAGGTTTGCTATGACTTCTGAATCTATTGATGTCTGGAATACCGCTCCGCCGTCTTCTAAAAGGTCTCTTATAACTTCGGCATTTACAAGGTTTCCGTTATGAGCCAGTGCGATATTACCCATCTTGTATTTCATGACAAGGGGCTGTGCATTATTAACTGTACTGGCGCCGGTTGTTGAATATCTTACATGTCCTATTGCTGCGCTGCCTTTTAAATTATCAAGTACATCCCCTCTGAATACATCGGATACCAATCCCATCTCCTTATGACATACAACGGAGCTGCCATCGTATACCGCAATACCTGCACTTTCCTGTCCCCTGTGCTGGAGTGCATATAACCCAAGATAGGTTATTTTAGCACAGTCTATATCTTCATCGGTACACCAGATACCAAATACTCCGCATTCGTCTTTGAATTTATCTGTTTCAAGTATGTCAACCATTTTAACTATCCTTTCCGGAATTTATTTTCCGCCCAGTCTTGATAAGATTTCTTTATATGCTCCCTCCACGTCTCCTAAATCTCTTCTGAATCTGTCCTTATCCAGTTTCTCTCCGGTAACCGCATCCCAGAACCTACAGGTATCGGGGCTTATTTCATCGGCAAGGACGATTTCCCCTTTGAACCTTCCGAATTCCAGCTTAAAATCTATAAGGTCTATATTCATTTTCTTGAAATAATCCTTCAGTATATCGTTAACCTTAAGTGCCATTTCTGAGAGCTTTTCAATTTCTTCTTTTGTCGCTAAATTTATGCTTAATATGTGATAATCGTTTAGCATGGGGTCGCCTAAATCGTCGTTCTTATAGCAAAACTCCAATACCGTGCAGTTTAATTTGGTTCCTTCTTCTACTCCCAGCCTTTTTGCAAGAGAGCCTGCTGCCACATTTCTTACTATAACTTCAAGAGGAACTATTTCCACTCTTTTGCACAATTGTTCCCGCTCATTAAGCATCTTTTCAAAATGGGTGGGAATTCCATTTTCTTTGAGCATTTCAAAAATCATAGAGGTTATTTTATTATTCATAATACCCTTATCTTCAATGGTGCCCTTTTTTAGACCGTTAAAAGCAGTTGCATCATCCTTGTAGTGGATAATAGCATAATCCGGGTCATCGGTTTTATATACCTTCTTTGCCTTGCCTTCATAAATCATCTCTAGCTTTTCCATATTTGTTCTGCCTCCTCTTTTATTTTCTTATCTTTTTCAAGGACCTGACTTTTCATAGTCTCTCTGTAGGATATGAGTTTTTCTTCTAATACTTCATATTTCATTGCCAGTATTGAAACTGCCAGTAGAGCCGCATTATCGCTGCCGTCAACGGCAACGGTGGCTACGGGTATTCCCGGCGGCATCTGTACTATTGATAACAGCGCGTCCATTCCATCGAATGTTGATGATTTTATGGGAACTCCAATGACCGGCATGGTGGTCATGGCGGCAATTACTCCAGGAAGATGGGCGGCTTTTCCCGCACCGGCTATGATGACCTCAATGCCATTATCTTTGGCTGATTTTATATAAGTAGTTAACCTGTCTAAATCCCTGTGGGCTGATATTACCGATACCTCAAAATCCACCCCGAATTTTTTAAGGACTTCGGCGCTTTTTTTCATAATCTGATAATCCGAGTCGCTTCCCATTATTATGGCAACCTTCATTGCTTTTCCTCCTTATGATTTCTACGTTGGGGACATACCTTTAGGTGTGTCCCCGCACCTTCCTGCACCTTATTGGTCCCCTTTCCTTTTACTTAGTTTTTCCATTAAAATATAAAAAACCCAGGGTAATAGACCTTTGAGTGAAATCTATCCCAGGGTTTTAATCAGGACAAAGAGTAAAAAACACCAATGCACTTTAAACCTAATATATTCATAATAGGCTGAAAGGATGTTTTAAACCGCATGATTTCACCCATAGTCACGCAGTTTACGGCTGCATGGTAGAGACATCCGAACCATATCATCGGACATATATGAGTGCAGGCAATATTTTCTTTATTACATCTTAACAAATTTTTTTATATAGTGTCAATATTTTTGCGAACTTTTTAATATAAATTTAAAATACTGAACGCTTATTTACGAATATTCAGCAATATAAAAATTAATATAATTCGTGTATCGCAGTTTTTATAATTATCCGTTTATTTAATCTGTTTTTGATATTGATATCCCGGTTCCTATTAATTTATCCTTATCTTCAATATTCTCTATGTCTGCAATGATTACTTTAAGATTTTTATAATTTAAGATTGGTTCAATGCTTTTAATTCCGGTTCTTCTGATATAAATCTCCTCTATATTTTCAAATCCTTTAAGTACGCTAAGATCGGATATTTCAGACTGGTCTAATCTTAATTGCTTCAGATTTGGGAGCCTGTCCGAAGGTATATCAATATTTTTTATTAAACTTCCCCCTAAATCCAATTGCATGAGTTTTTTCATAGTGGGAAAATTGTTGATACTATCTATATCGCATTCTTTAAAATTTAGAGATTCCAGATTATCCAGTGCAGGAATAGTATTAACTTCATCTTGAGTTATGGTTAATCCAAACAAAGATATTGATGATGCAAACTGTAAGTTTTCCAACGGTTTAAAGTTTTTAACATGAGGAGTGTCTGCCAGCCCTCTCCCAAATATTTCATACATTTCTAAGTTAATATTAATTTAGAAATGTGAAATTGTAAACTAAGTATTACTCAATTCTATATAGTATATGGACAAAAATAAGTGCCTGCTTTTAATGGCAGACACTTTATAATACTAAATATTCCTTTTTAAACCTGCATTATGAATTTGATGATAAAGAGCAATGTAAATATATACATTATAGGATGGACTTTATTTGCCTTTCCGGTAAATACTTTAACTAATGTATAGAATATAAACCCTGCGGCTATTCCGTTGGCAATGCTGTATGTAAAAGGCATTATGGCCAAGGTTAAGAATGCCGGCAAACCTTCTTCAAAATCATCAAAGTTGATTTTGGTTACAGCTCCAATCATAAGCACCCCAACTATAATAAGGGCAGGGGCTGTTGCCTGTGAAGGCACTACTCCAACAATGGGTGATATGAATAATGCAAGGAGAAAGCATATTGCAGTTACGACGGAAGTAAGTCCTGTCCTTCCCCCTTCACTTATTCCCGCAGCGCTTTCTACATAAGTAGTAACGTTGCTGGTCCCAAGAAGGGCACCGACAGATGTGGCAGTAGCATCTGCAAATAATGCTTTATCAAGTTTTCTAGGGAACATGCCTTTTCCCGGCTTATCATTCTTTTCATCAAACATTCCTGTCTTTTCTCCCGTACCTATAAAGGTTCCTATGGTATCAAAGGTGTCAACCAGGCTGAAGGAAAGGATAATTGTAAGCGCTGTAAGAATACCTGTGCCTGCATTGAATAACTCGCTGAAATTGAGCTTTAAAAATGTAGGTGCGAGGCTGGGCGGCGCAGATACAAAACTCGTGGGCAAAAATATATTAAGATTAACATTAAAAGCAGTCTGTGCTATTATACCTGCAATGGTTGTAAGTATAATACCAAGAAGTATAGAGCCTTTTACTTTTTTAACCATTAAAACTACTGTGACAATAAGACCGAAAATGGCAAGGAGCGTTTTAGGATCTGTGACGCTTCCGAAGGCCAATAGGGTATCGGGAGATGAAACTATTAGACCCCCTTCTTTTAAACCTATTAAAGATATGAATAAGCCGATACCGGCTCCTATGGCGCTTTTTAAGGAATCAGGAATGGCATTAACAATGGCCAGCCTTATTCTTGTTACTGTTATGAAAATATTGATTAAGCCGCATACAAATACAGCTGCCAGTGCCGCCTGCCATGAATATTTTGCAGTTAATACAACATAATAAGTAAAAAATGCATTCATTCCCATTCCTGCAGCTTGTGCAAAGGGCACATTTGCAACAAGTCCCATTATCAAAGTTCCTATAATGGCAGATATAATAGTGGCTGCAAATACAGCGCCGATTATTTTATCGTTTGCCGTGTTCAAGCCTGCGGCGGCTACAGCGTCTCCAAATAAGCCTTTTTCATTCATGCCTGCTGCGCTTAAAATCATGGGATTCACAAATATTATATACGCCATTGTAATGAATGTTGTAATACCGGCAATTACTTCGGTTTTGAAATTAGTGTTGTTCTCCTTTAATTTAAAGAAATCGTTCATTGTTATGTTCCTCCTCTGTGTTTCACATACTCTTTCAAAAATAATCTGAAGATATTTGTTAAAATAAAGGCTTTTTCAATTTTATTATCTCCCAATAAAGCGCATATACACCATTTTAGCATATTATTGGCTTAAATAATATTGATAAGCAAAGTGTAAAGTAATATTATTAAGACAGTCAATACTTACTTTATGATATTTTCATAAGGGAGGAAATAATTTATGAGCTTTAAAGATCTGCATGCCCAATTTTCAAAGGATTTGAATATAAGCCAGTCATTCATTAAAAAGCATATAAACGACGCTGAATTTTGCGAGAAGCTGAAGGCAATCATCGATAAAAAAAATTTCAGCTGCAGCGCAGTATTTGATCTGACATATAAAATGATAAATGAGCTTTCAAAAGCAGATTTACCCTTTGACTGGCTAAATTACATATATCAGTTTGCCCTATATAAATCCTTTCCCGATGCCGTCACTATAAAGCTTGATGAAAGGCTTAACGTGGCCTGCAACCTCTATTTAAATGCCTTGAGAATAATAAGCCGCTATCAGATGGAAAACAAAGACGGCACCTGGCAGAGCAAATACCCCATGGTTTTTCTTACAAAGAATGAAATTGAATATTTAGAAAGTCCCAAAGAATATTTAAGCTTTATGAATGCCTTTGCCAGAGATTATATATATGAAATGATGAAATTAAGCAAAGAAGTCATGGGTTATAGTACTTTAGACCATATATGCGGTGTTCATCACCTTGCATTAACTCTTGGAAGGCAGCTTAAAAAGAAGGGCATTCCCGTGGATTTGGGCCGGGTTTCCGGTGCCGCTGCCGGACATGATATAGGAAAATACGGCTGCAAGGGCGTTGAACTTATAAGAGTCCCCTATCTTCACTATTATTACACCGACCAGTGGTTTAAAAAATTTGATATAAATTATATAAGCCATATTGCAGTCAATCATTCCACCTGGGATTTGGAGCTTGAAAATCTCCCTTTGGAATCACTGCTTTTAATATATGCAGACTTCAGGGTTAAAAGAAAAAACAGTGAAAACGGTTCAAGCACAATGCATTTTTATTCCCTGAAGGATTCCTTTGATGTCATATTAAGCAAGCTTGATAATGTAGATGAAAATAAGCTTAAGCGTTATCAGAAGATATATGCAAAGCTTGAGGATTTTGAAAATTATATGCTCAGGCAAAATATAAGTTTAGACCCTGATTTTGAATATGATAACACAGATTCTATATACAAACCTTCAGCTTATTCCCTGATGCAGGGAAAAGAAATTGTGGACAGCTTGAAATTCCTTGCAATAGACCACAACATAAACCTTATGCACCAGTTCAGGGATGAGTTTTCTTTAAGTATGATACTCCAATCGGCGAGGAGTCTTACCGACTGGAAAAGCTTGAGGGAATATATAAGGATATTTGAGGAATATTCTGCTTACCTTACTCAGAAGCAGAAAATCCAAACCCTCAAATTTCTCTTTGAATTTGCAACCCATCCCGAAGAGGATATAAGGCGCCGGACAGCTGAAATAATTGGTTCCCTAATTGCAATGTATGATGAGGATTACAGAAAAGAAATACCCGGAGATGTAAGTATCCAAAGAGGGGATATAACCAGCCGAAGTATTTTTGAAGAATATCTCAATCTGTTTCTTTACCCCGGGCATAGGTATATTGATGAATACAAGGAATGGATCGGCATAAATTTAAGTGCAATGGTAAGCTCGGTATTTGAACACTGCCCCAAAAGGCTTGTAAATGAGCTTATGAATACCTTGCTCAAGTTTTATGAATACTATGACAGCAAAAGCAAGGCTTCCCTTCTCTACCTATTAAAAACCGCCGAACACATACCCCTTGATTATTGCGATATCAATTTTAATCCGGTATTTTTATTTTTAATAAAGGTACTTAATAAAGAAAGGGGAACCTTAAAGCTGGCAGGCTATGAGTCGGCCTACAATCTCATGCTAAGAATAAACGAACCCTGCTCTTTGCATACCGGCTTAACAGAATTGATTGAAAGCCATGCTTCACGGAGCAAATATCCTACAGAAAATTATATGAAATTAAAAATTGCACGCCATCTTGAAATGAAGGATGAAATTATAGCAGAGCTTGAGCAAAATTGCAGGCTGGATAATAAAGAACAGTCTGAAATGTTTTTAAGCAATTTAAAGACGGCTACCAATTGGATAATAAAAAAGACACAAATTGAAATATTGCTGGAGCAAGCTCTGAAAAATCCTAAAGGAGACGGGCTTCATACTGCTATACATCTTTGTAACCTTTTAAAAGTCAGCGCCATGGAATATGTCCGTACCAATGCCGGGGAGGCCATAGTCAAAATAATGCCCGGCCTTTCTCCCGACAAGCGAAACGAGGTGGCGGTAGAATTGGTCAGGGCATTAGAAATTGAAGGCTATCATTTTACAGAGTATATACCAAATTATTTGGGACAGGTAATGCTTTGGCTGCAGCCAGTAGAGCTTGACGAATTAATAGACGATTTAGCTGTAAAAATCAAAAGATCCGATTCACAGATTAAATCCTTGATTTTAAAAACCATCGGTGTATGTATTGAACATTACCCGAAGTACAGCAGCACTTTTTTCGAAGATATTAATAAATTCCATGACAGGCTTAAAAAGATGCTTGGAATACTGCTTAATGCCTTAGGAGACTATAACATCCACGTAAAGCAAATAGCATTCAGCGTATTTTGTAAGGATATATTCGGCTCCGAACACTTAAACACAGAAGAGAAAGCCCATATATTCACACTTACGGCAAAGAAAATACTGGTCCTTCTGGTTGACAACAAAAAGGATCAGCTGCTTTTTTTAACCAATTCGGCAGGTCTCAACCATATATACAGGTTTGTATCCGATTATATTTTATCCATTGGAGATCTGGTTCTTAAAACTCCTGAAAAAATAGCCTTTTTTCCCGGAACCTTCGACCCATTTTCCTTAAGCCATAAGGAAATCGTAAAACGAGTTGCGGATTTGGGCTTTGAGGTTTATCTTTCCATCGATGAATTTTCATGGTCTAAACGTACTCTGCCCAACCTTTTAAGGAGAAGGATAGCTTCAATATCAACGGCAGACGAACCTAGGGTGTATCTGTATCCCGAAAATTTCACCGCCAATATTGCAAATCCTGATGATCTTAAGGTACTGAAGGAAAACTTCGGCAAATCAGAGGTGTATATGGCGGTGGGCAGCGATGTTGTCCTTAATGCCTCCTGTTATGAAGGTGAAAAAGCTTCGGATTCAATATACTCTTTTCCTCACATTATAATAGACCGGAATGACAATACAGACAAAAACAAAAAAATAGGCGATATTATAAAAAATATTGAGGGTGAATGCCTGTGGCTTACCTTGCCAAAGGAATATTCGGAAATAAGCTCCACCCATATAAGAAAGCATATTGATGAAAACCGTGATATTTCAAACTTTGTAGACTCCCTTGCCGAGCGGTATATTTTCGAACATGGGTTTTATCAAAGAGAGCCCCAGGAAAAATCCTTGCTTCAATCCTCTATAGACAGAAAAATTGAAATCTATGAATCCATAAAGCCGGAAATTATATACAAGCTGGCGGCCTTAAACCCCGAGGAATATGACAGAATTAAAAAAGCCCTTTTGGAATTATCGGCCAATACTTCATACAGGATAATAACCCTCTATGACAGTCCCAACGGCAATATTTTAGGCTGCTCCATATTCCACTGGGTGCCTTCCAGCAATCTCTACAGTGAGTTTAAAAACGATGCTTTATCAAAATATGTCCGCAATAATACCATTGGAAGGATTGTTCTCATTGACGGAATTATTGTGGATGAAAAAATGAAAGGCAAGGCTTTAGAGCAGGTCCTTGTAACAGAAACTTTAGCCTTCTGCCTTGCAGGGGATTATCAAAGCGCCGTTTATTATGATTCAATACATGAAAAGTGCCCTCCAAAGGTTATGGAAATCCTTACACTTCAAGGGTTTATAAAGCTTGATATCCCTGATAATGACAACCCGGCCTTTGTTGTTGATATGTCCAATCCGTCCATAATTGATTTGGATATAGAAACAGTGTTAAAGGAACCTTTTAAAAGCAATTCTGTAATAATGAAAGCAATATCAAAAACACGGAAAAAGCTGCAGAAAGCTATGACAAAGCTCTATCCCGGGCAGCTTATTTTGTCCTTTGATATAAATGTGCAGCATGAGCTCATGATAAAGAAAATATGCCAGGAGAACAATGTCCCCACACACATTGAAGAGCCTAAGAATCTCGGTCCCTTTATGTGCGTACCCTATGGGAACATATTGGATAAATATATCATACCAAATACCGTCACAAAGGCATTGCATACCGAAAAATTATTCTACCCGGATATGAAGACCTTTACCATAGGACCTTATCCATATTATCTTGATTTGGATATACAGGCCAAAGCCATTCATTCCTTTAAAAGAAAAGTAATCCTGGTGGATGATCTGCTTCATAAGGGACACAGGGTAAAGGCGGTAGATGCAGTATTTAAAAAAGAGGATGTATTTGTACACAAAATAATTGTGGGCATATTATCAGGAAGGGGCAAAGAATTGATGGATATGCAGCACCGAGAGGTAGACAGCGTTTACTTTATCCCTAAGCTCAACATTTGGTTCAACGAAAATGCTCTTTACCCCTTTATTGGCGGAGATGCGCTGTGGAGAGGAGTATATCCTGAAAGAAACCTCCTTCCCTCCATAAATTATATACTGCCTTATACTTCACCCACATTTATAAAAGATGCAGACAATTCTTCAATTTTCAATCTTTCAAGGACAGCCATTGAAAATGCCATTGACATATTGTCTGCCTTGGAAAATGAATATCATGTGCTAAATGAAAAAAACCTTACTCTGTCCCGTTTGGGAGAGGTATTCATAGCCCCCCGCTGCCCAGATAAGGGACAGAATATGGATTACGACTTGAATTTCAGTCCTTCATATTATTTGAAAAATGACCTGGAACTGCTTATAAGGCTTCAGGACATAATTGCAAGGATTTGAGGTGTAATATGTACTTTTATAAGCATAAAGACTGTATTTTAGCTTCCTTAACCGAGAGGAAAAATTTTAATAGCATAACGGAAGCAGAGGCTTCTCAGTATAACGGCATCCTTTATGTATTGAATGAAATGGAACCCTTAAAATCAAGAAGAAGCTTTTGCATTACGTCTCCATCCCATGTATTTTTGCAGAAGGAAGGTTTGGAACTTCTTAAAAAAAGTTATAGCTATAAAAATTCCCTTCCGCATTGGCTGGAAGAAAAAATAAATAAAAGAATGGTTACGTCCTTAAACACCTTGTACCCTGACTGGGAAGATGTTCTTGATTTCACCCATCCTAAAAAATGGAGAATAAATGTGGCCGGCTTAGGAGATGTAGGCGGCATTTTAGCGACGGGATTAAAGCTCCTTGGCGGAAAAAACATATCTGCCCTAGGCTTATATGACATCAATGAACATAAAATAAGGCGCTGGTGTATGGAGATTGGGCAGATAGCACTGCCATCTTATAAGCCATCTCCTGAAATATTGCCGTTAAAGGATGAAGAATTATTTGATTGCGATATGTTTGTATATTGTGTTTCAAAGGGTGTTCCTCCTGCTGACAGTGAAATTAAAGATGTCAGAATGTATCAATATGAAAGCAACTCAAAAATAATAAAAACCTATGCAAAAATGGCAAGAAATAATAAATTCAAAGGAACCTTTGCTGTTGTGTCAGACCCGGTGGACCTTTTGTGCAATGCAGTTTTTAAAGAAAGCAACTGTACTGATAAAGGAATGGCAGACTTTAAAGGTTTAGCTCCGGAACAGATAAGAGGCTTCGGCTTAGGTGTAATGCATGCCCGGGCAGCATATTATTCAAGGGAGCAGCAGGAAACCCTTCATTATGAAAAGGAAGGCAGGGTTTTCGGCCCTCATGGTGAAGGTCTTGTTGTTTCTGACAGCATTAAAAAATATAATCATGAGCTTTCAATAATGCTCACCAAAAAAACAATCAACGCAAATATGAAAATCCGTGAAACGGGATTTAAACCTTATGCAGCCCCTGCATTGTCCTCAGGCTCCCTTCCCATTATAGCAACCATAACGGGAAAATGGCATTACAGCGCCGTTTTTTTAGGCGGAGTATTCATGGGGTGCAAAAACAGGCTCATTGCTTCCGGTACCGAAATCGAAACCCTGGATATACCGGAATTGCTGTGGCAAAGGCTTAAAAATACCTATAATAATTTAAGCAATTCAATATAGATTTGTGATAAAAAATAAGGGCAGCTCATTGGCTGTCCCTGACTTTATTCTCCTTTAATTTTGCTTGTAAAGTGCAATAACTTAATACCGGCACCTTCCTGGCCGGGTTTATATTCCATTTTAATGATTTCTTTCATAGTCCTGCTTTCAACGTCATACTCAACTATCTTTCTGTTTTCCGAATCAAAGGTGGCATAGTATAATTTCTTGCTGTCATCCGCCCATGCTGCCATATATACATCATCGGCTATCATCATGGTGTTCTTGTTCATATCTATGATGTGCACCGTTTTATTCAGTTTCTCATTGATTGCAATAAAGGAAATCATGCTGCTGTCAGGCGAGATTTTAACGGTTTCCCTTGCGATGTTCAAGCCCGCGGTCAATTCTTTCCTGTTTGAGCCGTCGATGTCCATCATATAAAGGTTATACTTGCCCTTTTCCTTTTCATCGCTTAAAAAAATAATCCTTGTTCCATCCGGAGTCATTACCGGAGAAATATCATTGGCACTGTTGTTTGACAGGTTTGTTGCGGTCATAGCTGCAATTTCATATTTATAAATATCAAAATTGTCATCCTGGTTCTTAATGAATATAATAAGCTTTCCGTCACTGCTGAACTTAGGATTCTCATCTTCGCTTAAATCGTCGGTTACCTTGATAGGCGTGCTGTCCGCCACAGCCTGGCAATAATAAATTTCATTGGATTTATCCAGAGCTTGCCTGGAGGAAAAGGCGATTTTCTTTCCGTCGGGAGACCAGGACACGAAATTATTCAGAACGGTTATATTTCCATTTATAGTCTTAAGCCCACTGCCATCGGCATTAATCATATTGAGGAGTTGTTTTTCACCTTCAATAGAAAAAAAAGCTATCTTCTCTCCCTTAGCAGTGGCACCGTACATATCCTCTTCATATGCTTTCTTTTTATTCTTGCCCGTAACCTCGGCATTATAAAGCATATTGCCTTTTGAAGGCTCTGAATTTAAGAACACCACATAACCCTTGCTGCCTTCTTCGCTTTTCTCCTCAGATTTCTGGGGGCTTTGTTTTCTTTGAGTGCATGATGCCGTATATATAAACGAAAATACTATCAATAACAAGCATGTAAATCTTCTTAAGTTCATAACTCCACTCCCTTTGAATAGAACCTCTTAGTTTATTTTTTCCTCTTACAGAAATTTTATTATATAGAAAGCAATATTTAATGTCTTTCGGTTCAAAGGAGAGTATGATATGAACTTTATCGGATTTTAATAATTGTTACACCTCTTTTTGATACGCAAAGTCCTTTTTTGTATATAATTTTTATAATCTATTTCAGCTTTCTTTTTTGCTTTTTGATACCGGAGTGCAAGAATTTTAAACTGCTGCATGCTTAGCGCTACTTCCAAATTATCACTCCTAAAAATTATTTTTCAAGTCCATTTATACGATGTTATCTATACGATAACATAAATTTATTACAAATCTATCACATACATGTTAATTTTCTATTATTTTTAAATGCAAGTTTTTAAAGCCCCCTCATGTAATATATATGTCATAGGTATATTTTTATTTCACTTTACTCTAAAAAGCCTGCGGTAAAGCATCTTTATCTGCTTCTTCTCTGATAAAAGTCAATGATTTGCTTGTAATAAAACAGCAATATAGTTGGCACCAATAAAAACAGCAATCTTCCAAAAATTGTGTTGGCAAAAAGTATCAATGCTCCCAGCCACCGGTTTCTTCCAGCGAACACGCCGATTACAGCTTCTCTTAATACGGTTTTTATCATAGCCCCGGCTTGGGACATGGGCGGATAATTATCTATATCCACCTTGAGATTATTTTCATTTTTTTCAATGATTCTCTCAACGTAAATTACATTATTTTGCTTAAAAATAATTATCTCTCCTACGCTGACTTCATATTGAGTATCGATTTTTTTGAAGTAAGCAAGATCATTCAGCATGATTTCCGGCTCCATTGTATCGGATTTGAAAACAAAGGGAATTACCCCCCGTATTGTAACCTCGCTGCCGGGGGTGGATGCATTGATCAAAATAATGAACACATTAAAAAACAATAGGGTGCAAATAAAAACTATCAAGAAAACAGTAACTGCGGTATCAAAGGCTTTTCTTTGCTTCAAAGACTTTTCACCGCCGCCGGCAAGTCTCCATTTTTTCGCTCTTTTGTCTTTATATACAATTTCGGTATCTGCGGGTAAATTGAGGTCATAATCGAGTATATTATAATATTTTGCTACATTCCTGGCTCTTATGACGCATACCAGGACAGAGGCAATTATCATGACTGCGGCAACAGGTAAAAACACAGAGCGGCTGATATCAAAGAGATTATATATATTCTGCATTGCTACCCGGTTAGACAGCACGGGATAGTATCCCAATACTGTTTTAAGTACTATAATGAAAACCGCTGAAAAAAATATGAAATACCGGGCATTAATAATAGTTTTTACATAAAGGGAGACTGCCATAGTAAATATGCTTATGAGTATTAAGTCCGTAAGCCCGGCTATATAGAGAGAAGGCATATATGCAAGTATAAAACTGTATTTTAGAAAAACGGTAAGCAATATTATGGACATAAAGCCAATAGTATATATTAATACAACAGAAAGAAGCAGGGCAAAAAACTTGGAAAAAATCATAGACACAGGATTATATCCCATTTGCACCAGCAGGTACCATGAGTTTTTTCTTATTTCGGAGAAGAAAAGGTAATCATAATACACAATGAAATACACCGCATTCAGAAAAAAGGATATATGAATGTAAATATAAAGCGTTGAAAAGAAACTGGGCTGCATTATTTCCGGGACTACATCGGAAAGCACGCTTTCCTGCAGTGTTTGAAGCAGAAAATAAAGTGCGAATGAGATAAATCCCAGAAAAATAGCAAATATTATTTTCCTATTGTTACCGGTTTTATTTCCCGTATATGCCTGACGGAGCTCTTTTTTAAAATAACTGCTTCTGTAAATCATACTGTAAGATAATCTCCTCGTAAGCATTTTGCACTGTTTTGGGGTTTATTTCCATATAATCGGGTGTGATGCCTGCCTCAGCTACTTTTTTATATATATAACCTGCATCGCAGCCTTCTTTTCCGGTACAGTATACAAACAGGCTGTCATCTTTTACGGATAATTTATGATAAGGGAGAATTGCTGCAAGCTTATCCGCCACGGAATATATGTTTTTATCCCGTATTATAACCAAAATTTTATCATAATTGAATCTGAGATTGTCAACAGTGCCTTTATATATTAATCTTCCATCTGCTATAAAAGCTGTATGGCTGCATGTTTTTTCAATTAAAAGAGAGTTTTGGGTGCCTAGTATTAATGCTTTTCCTTTGTCCCTTATAAGTACCGATATTTTTTCAATTGCATTAATAAGTGTCTCATCGAATTCATACTCGGGAAAATTATACACAATCATCATACAGTCCGAATAAGCTGCAGCAATCAATTCCACGACAGCATTCTCTTCCTTTGTCAGCATTCTGTTGGGCGTCAATGATAAATTACCAAGGCCAATATCGATTATGAATTCAAAAATTCTATCCTGAAGCTCCACTTTATTGACCTTTTGTTTACCCATGGCGAACATCAGAAATTCCAGCATATTCATATTATTATAAATCATGTTGGAGTTTCCTATGTAGAACACATGCTTAAGTATGGTTCTTTTATTCCGCATCATGCCCCGCTCTATCAGTACGCATTTGCCGCAGTCGTAGGGCCTTATGTTAGCCATTATCTCCAGCAGCAGCTTTATTTCATAAGAGGATCTTCCGTTAATACCCCAAGCTTCGGACCTTTTAATCAGCAAATTTATATCCTCAAGAACACGCTTGGGTTCTTCGTTCTTATAGAAAAAATATTCGGCGGATGAAATATTCTCCATAGATACGATATTCTGCACCGGACTTTCACCTGTATTGTATTTTTGATTATGCTTCATATATGCATCTCCATCATGGCAGACCTATGTTAAAGGGATTTTCCCTATAAATACCGCCAATACTCTGTCAGGAGTAAGTAGCTCCCGGTCTGTAGAATTCCGGGGATTATCTCCTTTTGTGCGGTATGCAATGCCTCTATTTTCATCAGTTACAACCTCGACAATTCTGTGAGTAACGATATATCCTGAAAGATTTTTAAATGTTACTACATCATTTGTTTTAAGGTTATCAGGGTTTTTTGCCTTACGGCACAAAATTACCGAACCGATATTAAAAGTCGGCTCCATGCTGCCTGATTCCACGACAAAAAGATGAAAACCTAAAATCCCGGGAATTTCTCCCCTGGTCTTAGCAATATTGACATATACAATAGCTGTCGTAAGTGACAGAACCACGGAGAGGAATGCAATCCAGCCGAATATTTTAAAAACAAGTTTATTTCTTCCCGGACTCCGCTTGCCGCCTCTGCCGGATTGTCTTTCCTTTTCCGCCATTATCTCTTTTCGCATTGCTTCGATTTGTTCCTGTGTAGTAAACTTAGTCTGCAACATCCCTCCGCCTTTCCTTAATTGTTGTTATAAGAGATCGATTATAGTATGCCCCAATTAATATAAAAAAGCTGACCGGTTCAAATGGAACCAGCCAGCTTTTTTATCATTCAATTTTTACTTCTGTGTACCCGTTACAGATACTTGGACAGCTGTCCCGTAATCTGCTCCGGCGTAGTTTATATCAACTGCATCATTGCTTGGCCAATTAACAGACACAGTATATACCTTTTCCTGTCCATTGGCATTCAAACTAAATTCATCGGCAAATGTTATCAGCCCGTCTGCTGTAGTGCTACCTACTATAGTACCATCTGAGTTTTTAACGGTAAACACAAGAGGTGCTATAACTTCTTTACCGTCAGCAGCGATAATATCAACATTAAAGTTCATATCCATAGCTGTTTCACTTACTACAGATCCGTTATAATTCTTTACACTGAACTTCCATTCTGTTGTTTCACCGGGGGCCATATTCACATTTTTTATAAATGTGTCTGTCCCGCCTTCCATAAGGACGAATTCCTTAGCGACCACGCTGCCTTCCGCAAGGTTATCGATGGAAGTGGTATACATTGCAAGAGTTCCAGCTGTAATTGAAGCTGTTAACAGCAAAGCAAAGGCAATAGCTACAAGCATTTTTTTCATATTGGTGCCCTCCTATAAATTTTAAGATAAATCCTTTTATTCTTAATTATTATTTCATATCAATAATTGCCTGTTCCTGCACTTGATTGGCTTCATTTCTTTGATTATCCTTGCTTAAATCTGCGGCTACTTCAACGCTAAAACTGGATTCGGAAGTATAATTTGAAAGAGTTCCTACTGTTGAGGAGACAAATGCCGCACCGATAAGAACCAGTATCAATAGAATTTTTACTCTCATCATACGTACCTCCTCATCAATACAATTACGTTAATTCAGCGAAGATTTGCCAAATTCATAAGTTAAATCAACATTGCTGCTGGGAGCCATATTGCTGCCGCCAACGCTTATATTTCTTATGGCTTCAGTTCCATTGCCGATGGCCGGCCCCCTGAAGGATACGCTCTGTCCGGGCAGAATATCATCTGTTGCCACATTGTTGTATCCAGGGTTTATGAATTTATAAGAGCCTTCCGGCAATCCGGATACCATCCTGGCATTGCTCCATGCCCGGGTAATCCTGTCTGCCGGCAGTGAAAAGGCAATTTCCCAATCTTCGATGGCCTCATCCGAATTATTGGTAATGGTCACCTTATATTCAAATTCATTAATACCGCTTTGACCATTTTGCCACGGAGCCGTTGTTTCATATCGGACGCTTATTTCACTTTCTTCATTGGGATTTTCGTTACCCGGATTGCTGCCGTCAAATGGAAGCTGTGATGCCACGGCATCAACATTAATAGTTGTTCCAAAATTACTGCCTGCATAATTGATATCTGTGTTTTTGTCTCCCGGCCAATATATTTCAATGGTATAATCCCTCTCCTGACCGCTTTCCGAAAGAGGGAAAGAGCCAATGACGTCAAAAGTACCTATGCCGGCAACACTGTTCAGTATATTTCCACCGGAATCCTTAACATTAACAACTAAGGGTTGTATAGTTTTTTTACCGGCTGAAGCATTCACATTAAAAGTAAGCTTGTAATATAAATCCGTTTCAGTGATGATATGATTTTCATAGTTCTTAACTTTAAATTGCCATCTTACGGTCTCCGTAGGTGCAATTTTTATGCCATGCTGAAAAGAATCTGTTCCGCTGCCGACAAATACAAATTCTTTAGCCACAACACTTCCATCTGCCAGATTATCAATTGAAGTCGTATACATTGCAAGGGTTCCGGCAACTAATGAGGTCGCCATTGTTAAAACCAACAGTAAAGCAAATATAATCTTTTTCATAGGACCACCTGCAATCATTTATAATATAGTAACGCTTGTTTTACACATCCTTTTGTATGTCTTTCTCTCTTCGAAATCCTGCGAGGGATATCTATTTGCTATGATATCATGGGATGAAAGGAAGGTCTAATTGTATATTAATCCATTTTTAGAATTATATATGAGTCTGAAAGCGGAGAATGGGCTAAAGATAAGACTTAGGATTAAAAATCCCGGCAGTGTTTCTAGTTGATTCCTGCCGCTTGCTGATAATGTGAGTCTTGTAAGGTTTCGGGCCGGAGATTTTCTGTCGGATGCAGGCAGGGGTATGCCGTAGCCCTAAGGTGACAGGAAATATTATATATACTCGTGCAAGGTATTTACAATGCACATATTTTATGGTGTGTTGAATATACTAAAGCAAAGGAGTTGATGATTATGGCCGATACGACGAATATAACCATCCGAATGGACGTCGAGCTTAAAAAACAGGCTGAACAGCTTTTTAACGAGCTTGGGATGAACATGACGACGGCCTTTAATATTTTCCTGCGACAGGCCGTCCGTCAGCAGCGCATTCCCTTTGACATTACTCTTGAAATTCCTAACGCCGAGACGATGTCGGCATTTGAGGAAGTGGAACGAATGAAGAAAGACCCAACTCTCGGCAAAACCTATACGGATGTTGACGGGATGATGAAGGAGCTTTTGACTTGATGTATTCCGTCAGACCGGCCTCAAAATTTCAAAAGGACTTAAAGCGCATCCAAAAGCGTGGATACAATATTGACCTTCTGACGGCGGTTATCAAGAAGCTTGCCAGCGGTGAAACATTGGATGCTGTCTATCGCGACCATCCGCTCGGTGGGAATAACGTCAGGCGCAGGGAGTGTCATATCACTCCCGACTGGCTTCTCATTTATGAGATTTCAGAAGGCCAGTTGATTTTTATATCTCACCCGCACCGGTACTCACAGCGATTTATTTGGTTGACGGAAAGCGGTTCAGTAATTGTAGAAATAGGTGTTTACCCTTCTTTCACAGGGTTTTCAGACCTGACCCTAAAATTTTTAGGGTCAGGTCGAAACCGTTGATGATGCACATTTCCCATTTGCGGAGCAAACCGCCATATTATGGCGGTCAGGCCTTTCAAAGCTCCTCAAAGTTGACTACTCTTGAACAAATGCGCTGTGCCAGGTCAAGGCTGTGGGTTATGACCAAGAGGCCCAAATTTCTTTTTTGGATAATTTTTAACATGAGCTCCCAAATCTGCGCTTGAGTTATCATATCAAGCATGGTGCTCATTTCATCTGCTATGATGAATTTAGTCCCGGGTCCCAATGCTCTTGCGATGCAAAAGCGCTGCAGCTCCCCGCCGGATAATTCGGTTGGATAGCGGTTAAGCCATTCTTTTTCTATTCCCATGTCACTAAGAAAAGAATCATCAGGAGTCCAGGCTTCGTTTAATGTCTGTCCCAATTTCCACCTGGGATTTACTGCTTTTTCGGGATGCTGGTATATAAGCTGCACCGGGCAATAGCCCTTTTGGGGCAATGGTTTTCCCTCAAAAAGGATTTGTCCTGAAATAGGCTCCAGGTATCCCGCAAGAAGCTGGGAGAGGGTGCTTTTTCCGCAGCCTGACGGCCCTACCAGAGCCACTCGCTCGCCTTTATCAACACCGAAATTAACACTATTTATAATTATATTGTCCGGACTGTAACCAAAACTTATATTTTTAGCTTCAAGTAGCATGAATGCAGCAAACCTCCCCGCCTCTAAGTTCCCTCATGGGAATCTTTTTTTCGCAAGCCTCTGTCTTCATCAAGCATCGCGGTCCGAAAAGACAACCGTCAGGCAATGCACCTGCATAGGGCTGAATCCCTTTTATTGGTTTAAAGCCATTTTGAGGGATAGCTTCCCATAATGCCTTTGTATACGGGTGCCTCAAAGCATCGGGGCCTTTGGCAAAGTCTTCAACGGATGCAACTTCTACCGTTGTTCCCGCATAAAAAACCGCAATCCTGTCAGCATAGGACAGCGCCAAATCAATATCATGGGTTATAAGCAAAACAGCACAGCCTTCATCGGCCAGCTCACGAAAATGGCTCATAGCCATCTTAGCCATCTCTTTGCTCAAACCCGGTGTAGGTTCATCGGCAATAATAAGTTTTGCATTGCCTATGACTGCCGTGGATACCAGCACCCTTCTTGCCATGCCTCCGGAGAGCTGAAATGGAAACAACCTTTCAACTGCCTCAGAGAGATTATACTTTTTAAAGACTTCTCTTTGTTTATCTATGCTGCCGTCAACACCTGCAACCTGCTTTCCCACCCGCATCAAAGGATCAAGATATTCTACGGATTGAGGAACCAAAGCAAGCTCTTTTCCCCGCAGTTTCTTTTGAAGATTACTTGTTAGAGGTTTCCCGCAATAGAGCATTTCTCCTGCGACCTTTGCATTGTTTGGTAAAATTCCTAGAACAGCATGAGCTAATAAGCTTTTACCCGAACCGGAGGAGCCGGCGATTGCCAAAACCTCACCTTCCTTGACGGAAATATTTAAATTTGTTATTACCTCAAGATCCTTTTGTTCAAGGCCTTTATCGTACATTTTGAAAGATACAGAGAGATTTTTAACTTCCAATACAGTTTTTTTATCAGTCATATTATCCCCCCTATTCCTGTGCACTGCCGGGATCTAACAGAAGCTTTATCTGTTCTCCCAGCTTGTCAAAAAGCATAACTACAACTACAAGCAGCACTCCCGGAAAAAGCACCAGCCACCACATGCCTGTGGCAATATGCTTTAGAGCCTCAGACAAAATAATACCTATAGCCGGCGAATCGACGGAAAGTCCGAATCCTAAGAATGTGATGCCTGCTTCGTGAAGTATGGCATGTGGAAAAAGAAGTATAAGTCCGACAATAAATTGAGGCAAAACATGAGGTACAATATGATTCCATGCCACTTCCATCTTGCCTTTTCCGAATTTACGGGCAGTTTTTACAAACTGGGCCTCACGGATTTGCATAACCTCACCGCGGATAACACGGGTTAAATTTGGCCAATGAGTGAGAGCAACACCGATAATTATTCCCTTTAAGCCTCTTCCCATCATAAAGGAAATCAGCATCAAAAGCACCATATGGGGGATTCCCATAAACATATCCACAAAATAAGAAATAATTTTATCCACCCATCCACCTACGCTGGCTGCTATAAGCCCAAGCAACAGTGCGATAAAGGCGCTGACTGTAGCTGCAAGAGTTCCTATAAGAATACTGGTTGAGAGCCCTTTTATCGTACGGTAGAACATATCTCTTCCTAAATAATCTGTTCCGAAAATGTGCTGCAGAGAGGGAGCCAGCTTTTTAGCGCTGTAATCCGGGGCATATAGTTCAGGATTCATTGTGATGCCTGTAATTGCGATAATGAGGAACAATAAAATGATAGCTCCGGCAAGAATGATGGTTTTTGTCCTTCGGTTCAGCGTCACTTTGGAAGCAGCTTTTGTCTTCTGCTTTGCAGCTTCTATGACTGCATTTTCACTCATCTTAGCTTACCCCCTTCCCTTATCTGAGGATTCAGCACTCCATAGAGCAGGTTTGCTGTAAGATTGCCTATAAATACAAATAATACCGAAAACATTGCAACACCCAGGAGCAAAGGAACATCGCCTCTTAATCCTGCTATACTGGCAGCACTGCCTAATCCCGGGTAGGAAAATACATTTTCAGCGAGAACGCTTCCGCCGAAGAGCTCACTGAAGGAAGCAAACTGCAGCGTGATTGCAGGAATCGCAATATTGCGCAGTCCGTGACGTTTTATGAGCGTCCAATTGCTTTCACCTCGAGCCTTTGCAAACAATACGTAATCGCTCTTCAATACATCTATCATCTTCTGCCTTGTATGCAGAGCAATTGAAGCTACTCCGGTAACACTTAAAGTAAAGGCCGGCAAAACAAGATGGTAGATTCTATCCCAAATGGTTACATCTGCTGCCGCCTTCCCTATCGGGACAGCAAGACCTATGGGGAACCATCCCAATGAAATGGCAAAAACCATTAAAAGCAATAGCCCAATCCAAAATGTGGGGGTGGAAGAAAGAACAAAGCAAAAGGTTTTGATACATTTATCGAAGAGGCTGCCTTCCATGGCACCGCAAAGTACACCTAAAACAAAGCCCAGTATGCCGGACATTGCCCAGGCAACAGCCATCAAGACAAGGGATGCCACAAAGCGTTCACCTAAGATTGCAGCGACGGGTTTTTGAAAAGTAGGTGACATTCCCATATCACCTTTCAGCGTGTTTTTAAGCCATGTGACATATCTCTCGGCCGGTGGTTTGTCCAGGCCCCAATGCTGTGCTACCAAATCCTTCTGCTCCTGGGAGACCCCGGACTCGGCGCCTACAAAGGAAGTTACCGGGTCAATGGGAGCCGAAACTATCAGCATAAAGCTAACCAAACTTACGCCTAACAATAAAAGAAGCATTCGAAATATTGTGGTGGCGGAGTACTTTAACATTCGATTCATAGAGCCCCTCTTTTCCATGAAGTTTATACAAGAGGCAGCGCCTCTTGTATACTACTTACCGCATACAGCGGCAAATTTCATTATATTATTCAAATTTCCACTCATTTAAGTTTTGTACTACCGGTGTGCCATGTCCGTGCGGATGTATTCTCTGGACACCAAGGCTTAAACCGTCTCTTACGAAATAGGAATGATCGATATTTACCAGCCACAGATACGGGAAATCAACATTTGCGCCGGTTGTGCCGTCATATTGTGCTTTTTTAGCATATTCTATGGCTTCTTCTTCAGTAGTTGATGCTATCATTTTATCTAAGTATTCATCGACTTTAGGATTATCGTACATGGGCGAATTTCCAAGGTTAACTATGTCTATTCCGCCAAGTGATGAATGGAAGGCGTTAAAAACATCCTTATAGCTGTAATCACCTGTACCTATACAGGTAGGAACTGCTCTTGCTATTTTCTGTGCCGATGCCCAATCCATTGCTTCGGCAACTATGTTTATACCCAGTTTTTTAGCGTTTTGACTTAAAGCTACCGCCAGATTATAGCGCTGTAAATCATCTGTACGTCCGGTAATCTTAAATTCGCATTTTATGCCGTTTTTCTCACGGATTCCGTCACCGTCAGAGTCAACCCATCCTGCATCCTCAAGAAGCTTCTTTGCTTCTTCAACTTTTCCGTCAGTAAAGGCAGGTTCCAGACTTGCCCATGGCAAGCCTTCAAAGCGAACCCAGCTTGGTGTACCTACACCGTTTAATGCATTATCGATGATTTCCTGACGGCTTATTCCTATGTTTAATGCTTTTCTTACCGCCGGGTCTGAGGTTACATTGCTTCCTACCGTCACACCGGAGGAATTAACGGTTTCAGGAATGGTGGGCAGATTAAAGCCGCGGTTATCCGAGGTTTTTATTGTTACGATGTGCATTCCGTTTACTTCTTCTGATGCATATTCCGGATTGACCATAACAACATCAAGCTCGCCGGATTTTGCCGATGCAAGGGCTGCTTCTTCATCCAGGCTCAGGAATGTAATCTGCTTGAAGGGTGATTTTATTCCATAATAATATTCGTTGGGTTCAACAATGAGCTGCTGGTTTATATCAAGCTGCTTTACCTTAAATGGTCCGGTTCCTATGGGATTTGCGGCATATGTATCACCATATGCATGTTCAGGCACTATTCCAATGAGAGCGGTTGTCCTTATGAAAGGTGAATAAGGCTTATTTAATGTGAACTTCACTTTGCCGTCAATCACTTCCGCTTTTTCAAGCATTGTAAGATCTACACTGGAACCGCTGGTTTTTGCGGTCATGTAAGTAAATACTACATCCTCGGGAGTCAAAGGCTCGCCATCGGAAAATTTAACATCGTCTCTTATGGTAAAAGTATAAACTAAACCATCATCACTTACTGTATAGCCGGTGGCAAGGTCATACTCGGTTTGTACATCTGTGTTTATTTTCAATAAAGCTGTATGAAAGATACTGGTTCCATTGCTGCCATAACCTTTACATGGATCATAATTTCCTCCGGTTAATCCGCCTACGGAGACAACTAAAGAATCCTTTGCCGATGCTTCATTTGGTTTGTTGTTGTTGGCACAGCCTGCCAACTGGGATACTGCAAGCATAATTATCAGCAGAAAAGAAAGTAATTTTTTGTTCATTTGAATATCCTCCCTAAAATATTGTTTTCTACCCTTTCACTAATCATACCTTGACTTTACCTAAATACTTTTTTCTGCAAAAAATAAAAAGGCATAACATAAATGTTGTGCCTTCTGGCAACGATATAACCGTTCATTGGCCATATTTATAATATTATTTTTTACTGATTAAAAGTCTTTTAGATAATTTACCCAGCCATTTCTATGGCAAGCCGCAATTTCGTATCACGGTTATGCTGTAATTATATCAACTAACATTATTTTGTGTCAATCAAGTGCTTCCATTTGCGATAAAAATTACAATATTTTGACTACATTCTTTGATGTATACCGATGGATTCAATTTCAATCATGCGGTAAACTTTACTCCGATGAATTTCAGTGATTTTAACGTTTTTAAATAAATATTAAATATATTTGTTGATTACTTAAATATATTCGTTTATAATGAAGTTATGAAAGGAGTTGATGCCGTGGCAGTGTCTGAACAGCTTAAAATCCTTTGTGTAAAACTGAACATCAGCGTCTCTGAGCTTGCCCGGCTATCCGGAAAAAGTCCGCAAGCTTTCAGTCAGAAAATGAAGCGCGAAAGTTTCACTGTTGATGAATTAAAGCAAATTGCCGAATCATCAGGCTGTAAATATATAGGAGCCTTTGAATTGCCTAATGGCGAGAGGGTAGAATATTAATGGATTGGAGGATGGTGATTCTGAATGAAGATAATTGAAAAAATCGACCGCTGCCACGAGGCTATAAGTGCAGTTCGTCCCTTTGAAGGACACATGTTAAAGCAACTTAAGGACTACTACCGTATCGGTCTTACCTGGTCTAGTAATGCCATAGAGGGAAATACCCTTACCATCAGTGAGACTAAAGTAGTACTTGAAGACGGTCTTACCGTTGCCGGCCGGCCGCTTCGGGATTTATATGAAACGGTTGGTCATGGAAATGCTTATAATTTCATGTTCACCTTAATAAGAGAAAATCGTATTTCTACGACAGATATAAAAGCTATGCATCGACTGTTCTTCAAGGAGATTGACGAAGAGAATGCCGGCATCTGGCGTAAGGAGCCAATCATAGTCACAGGGACTGATTATGCATTCCCGCATCCGGGCGAATTGGATGGGCATATGAGTGAACTTGAAGACTGGATTGCGAAGGAACGCAGCAAATATCACCCTGTAACCTTTGCCGGACTGCTTCATCTCAAGTTCGTAAGTATCCATCCGTTTATTGATGGAAATGGCAGAGCCAGCCGCCTCATCATGAACCTTGCGCTCATTCAGGACGGCTACCAGCTGGCTATCATTCCTCCGGTACTCAGAGCGGAATATAACGATGCTATACGACAGTATCAGAACAAAGGAAATCCTGAACCCTTCTGTGATTTCATCGCTGAGCGGGTGTATGAGACGCAAAAAGAAATCATGCGATTGCTGCACATCCCTTTACCTGATATAAAATAAAAAAGCGAAAGGATTCTGCAATTTTGCGGGTGAAAATCTGACCTTGAATTCGGGTTGTCATGCTGATGTCGGTTTTTTACCAGATACTAATCCTTGGCGGTGTCATTTCTTTACAACGTTTAAAAGTCAAACCTCGAAAAATCATGATTTTTCGAAATAGTATATTTTTAGCGCTATAGATAAAAATATGCCCTGTAAATCTTTTAAAATCAAGGTTTACAGGGTCCTTATCCAGCTATTCCCACTCGCAAATTCAAAGCTTGTTCTAAACAATTCTGTTCAGATTCCATGATAGGTTTTTACTCCATTTGATACCAGTTATCCACCTTCTACGGGGTTCACTGATATTGTGTGTGTTATCAACTTGATTGCTCTGTGAATATACTCTATGTGCTTTGATTCACCGTTACCCTAAGCATTTACTCCTTCAACAACCCTTCTACTCTAAGATATTCTAGAAATTTGTTGTGTATATGCTTGTCTTCGTTCATCAATATCTGCTTCGGAAAAGTTTTCCTTTTACGTCAATTGGCGATACTCTTTAATTATACTTGCGGGATGCACTTTCCCTTTCGCATCGGTATACCCATTATAGTATTTTCTTATCTTCGAATCTATAATCTGATGCGCGGATGTTAATGGATTTCTCAAGCAGAATCTTGTTGCCTAATTCTTCAAGCTTTTCAGGATTCCGAAGTTTGTTTCCCTTGTTGTGCCGCTCTTTAGCATAGATATGCTCAATGTCAAAGCCGCTGCTATCAGAGGGCGGCCGTTTTTGTCCCTCAAACGTAAACGCATACCATGTAATCAGTGACCGCGTTACTCTAATTCTTCCATATTAAACAGAGAATTGTCAACTTCTCTTCTGCTAATTTTTATATTGCACTGACCAACCGGAAAATTAAACAAATTTGTTCATTAGAAAGTCTATCAATATCATCAATTACTGCCAAAATTCTCGAATCTAATTCTCTTAACGGTTTTTCTACTTCTTCTTTTCTAGGACAGTTTAGAATGGCGCTTTATATAAACACAAAAAGAGCTAACTGGCACTCAAAATCAGTTAACTCTTTTTCTATGAATAATATAATAGTATTGTCAAAACGTTGCCATAAGGTTATTGCTAGCCTTACAAACCCACTTGTATCAAGTGTTTACAACGTTTATGGTATCATTCCCACTCTATTGTTGCCGGCGGCTTACTGGTGATATCATAAACCACTCTGTTTACGTTTGGTACTTCGTTTACTATTCTGCTTGAAATCAGGCCGAGTACTTCATAGGGAACCTTTGCCCAGTCGCTGGTCATGCCGTCGGAGCTGGTTACGGCTCTTAGGGCTATTGTGTAGGAATAGGTCCTTTCATCACCCATTACTCCTACGCTTCTTATGTTGGGAAGGCAGGCAAAGTACTGCCATATTTCCCTGTCCAGGCCTGCTTTTGCAACTTCTTCTCTTAATATTGCATCGGCCTCGCGGACAATATGAAGCTTATCTTCTGTGATGTCACCTAATACCCTTATTGCTAGGCCCGGGCCCGGGAAGGGCTGTCTCCATACTATGTGTCTTGGAATTTTAAGCTCTTCTCCCACTTTTCTTACTTCGTCTTTGAATAATGTCCTCAAGGGCTCGATTAGCTTTAGGTTCATGTCTTCGGGAAGGCCGCCTACGTTGTGATGGCTTTTTATTGTTGCCGCAGTTTTTGTTCCGCTTTCAACAACGTCAGGATAAATGGTTCCCTGTACAAGGTAATCTATGTCACCAAGCTTGTTGGCTTCTTCCTCAAATACCCTTATGAATTCTTCGCCTATGATTTTTCTTTTCCTCTCAGGGTCGGATACCCCTTCTAATTTCTTTAGGAACCTGTCTTTGGCATCAACCCTTATAAGGTTCATATCAAACTGGCCCTTAAAGGTCTTTTCTACTTCATCGCCTTCATCTTTTCTTAATAGTCCATGGTCGACGAATATGCAGGTGAGCTGCTTTCCTACAGCCTTGTGAACCAGGACTGCTGCAACGGAGGAGTCAACTCCGCCGGAAAGTGCGCATAGTACTTTTTTGTCTCCTACTAAGGCTTTTATATCCTTAACCTGCTCATCGGTAAAGGAACCCATGTTCCAATCGCCTTTTAAGCCGCATATTTCAAATAAAAAATTCTTTATGATTTCTTTCCCCATAACGGTATGTTCAACTTCCGGATGGAACTGTACACCGTATATGCCCTTTTCTTCATTTTCCATTGCCGCAACGGGACAGGTGGCTGTTGTTGCAGAAATCCTGTACCCTTGGGGGATGGTGGAAACATGAAGGGTATGGCTCATCCAGCAAAGGGATTCTTCATCTATATCCTTAAAGAGCTTGCTGGACTTATCAAATTTTATATTGGTTCTTCCGTATTCCCTGGCTTCACCCTTTTCAACCTTACCTTCAAACAAATGGCCGATTAACTGGCAGCCATAGCATATTCCAAGGATGGGTATGCCAAGTTCAAACACTATTTTATCTATGGTTGGAGCACCCTCGTCATGTACGCTGCTGGGCCCTCCGGTGAAGATAATGCCCTTGGGGTTTTTCTCCCTTATTACTTCAACAGTTGTATCATAAGGTAATATTTCGCAATATACGTTATTTTCTCTTACTCTTCTTGCAATGAGCTGGTTATACTGACCTCCAAAGTCGATTACCAGCACCAGTTCTTTTTTATCCATATTATTCCTTCCTTAAATACCGGCAGTGTAGTTTGGTGATTCTTTTGTTATCTGAATATCATGAGGATGACTTTCTCTTAATCCGGCTGCAGTAATTGTAATGAATTTAGCGTTGGTTCTCAAATCCTCTATGGAAGCTGCACCGCAGTAACCCATGCCCGAGCGAAGGCCTCCCACCATCTGATATACAGTGTCTGCAAGAGGTCCCTTATACGGCACTCTTCCTTCAACGCCTTCCGGCACCAGCTTTTTAGCGTTTTCCTGGAAGTATCTGTCACGGCTTCCGCTCTGCATAGCTCCTAATGAGCCCATCCCCCTGTATACCTTAAAGCTTCTGCCCTGGAATATTTCAGTATCTCCGGGGCTTTCGGCAGTTCCTGCAAAGAGGGAGCCTATCATTACAATACTGGCTCCTGCAGCAAGGGATTTTACTATGTCCCCTGAATATTTAATTCCGCCGTCGGCTATAACAGGTATTCCGAATTTATCGGCTTCTTCCGCACAGTCAACAATTGCGGTAACCTGGGGAACGCCCACTCCTGCAACAACTCTGGTTGTGCATATGGAGCCGGGGCCTATTCCTACTTTGATACAATCTGCTCCTGCATTTATCAAGTCTCTTGTAGCTTCAGCAGTTGCAACATTACCTGCAATTACCTGCAAGGTTGGATAAGCTTCTTTGATTCTCGATAAACCTTCTATTACTCCTCTGGAATGGCCATGGGCAGTATCCAATACAACTACGTCTACCTTTGATTCAACTAGGGCTTTAACCCTATCCAGCATATCTGCGGTTACGCCTACTGCTGCTCCTACAATAAGCCTGCCGTTACTATCCTTGGCAGAATTGGGGAACTCGATGGCTTTTTCTATATCTTTTATTGTAATTAGTCCTCTCAGATTGAAAGCATCGTCTACCAAAGGCAGCTTTTCTATTTTATATTTTTTTAAAATATCTTCTGCCTTAGCTAATGTGGTATCCTCAGGAGCTGTGATAAGATTATCCTTGGTCATTACTTCCTTGATATATCTTGTGTAGTCTGTTTCAAATCTTAAATCCCTGTTTGTTAAGATGCCTACCAGTCTTCCGCTTTCGGTAATAGGTACGCCGGATATTCTGTATCTTGACATCAATTCCAGAGCATCGGACACCTTGTGGTCAGGTGATAAGAAAAAAGGGTCAGTAATGACACCGTGTTCGGATCTTTTAACCTTATCAACTTCTGACGCCTGGTTTTCTATGGACATATTCTTATGAATGATGCCTATTCCGCCTTCTCTGGCCATGGCTATTGCCAGCCTGGCCTCCGTAACGGTATCCATACCGGCACTCATGATTGGTATGTTGAGTTTTATTTTTTTAGTTAAATATGTTGAAGTGCTTACATCCCTCGGCAGGACTTCTGATTTTTGGGGTACAAGCAGTACATCGTCAAATGTCAGTCCTTGTTTTAAAAATTTGCCGCTAATTTTAATCACGTCTCCTTTCATTATTTATTCCGGTATTATATAGGATTACAAAAAGCACACAGAATATGAGTATCGCTGTGTGCAAAAAAACACTTGGACACCCATAGACGAGTAATTTACGGTTACTCAGTAGAGACTCCCGAACCATATTATCAGGATTATATGGATAGCATTCACATAATATTTAAAAAATTTAAATGTATAATGCATATAATTTTAGTTGTTAATGGATTCTTTGTCAAACACTTTTTATTAGAAAACATTTCTTTCAATTATGTTCAAAGATTCCTTAACAGCCTCGTTATAAACCTCTTTTACAGGAATTCCTGATTTTAATGCAGTTTCTTTGACATCTTCGTATTCGGGAGCAAAGTTTGAGAGAACTCCTTTTCTGTAGGCAGCCTTTATGCTAATTTCACCGTATTTTGTATCTACTTTAAAAATTTTTCTCTCCAATACTTCCCGCTCTACCGAATATTTTCTCAAGCCTATGGTTGAGGTTTCTGAAAAAATTATCTCAGATAATTTATCAACGGTTTCTTCCTTTGCTATAACAGAAAGCTTCACTGCCGGCCTTCCTTTTTTCATGATTATGTTTGTCAAAAATACGTCCAAAGCACCGGCATCAAATAATTTTTTCATAGTATATTCGTAAAATTCGCTATTCATGTCATCGATATTGCATTCCATCATTACTATATTACTGTTTTTTTTTACGTCACCTATGATTACTCTCAGAAGGTTGGGGATTTCAAGGTCTTTTTTCCCTGTTCCGTATCCGGTTTTCTCAACTACCATGTTAGGAATAGGGCCAAAGTCGGTGCAGAGAGTGGAAATTATAGCGGCACCTGTTGGTGTCACAAGTTCTGTTTTTATATCTCTTGAATAAATGGGAACCCCTTTTAAAAGCTCCAGAGCTGCCGGCCCCGGAACGGGTATTATCCCATGCTGGGATTTAACAAAACCCATGCCCGTATTTACCGGAGAAGCTGCAAAAGCTTCAATATCCAGCATATCGATGCAAATCGCACAGCCCACTATATCAACAATGGAATCTACTGCGCCGACTTCATGAAAATGAACCTCTTCTACGGGTTTTCCGTGAATTTTTGCTTCGGCAACAGCCAGCTTTTTAAATATATCCTTTGATATTTGTTTTGCCCTTGGACTTATTGTACTGTCATCGATGATTTTTTCAATATCACCAAGGTTCCGGTTGTGGCTGTGAGTATGTCCGTTATGACTATGCTCGTGATCATAGGCATCATGGGCATGCTCGTGGGTATGAAACTCACCGTTATGCTCATGTCCGTGGTTATGTTCCTCATGAGTATGACTGTGTCCGTGATCGTGGGAATGATTATCGTGACTATGTACATGTTCGTGACTGTGGTCGTGAGAATGCTCAGCTTCATGTTCATGGCTATGGTGGTCGTGGTCATGAGCATGTTCATACTCGTAGTGGCCATGTTCATGGAGTATAACATCAACATCCGTACCCTCTATGCTGTTTTTGGCTGCCCGTGAGAATTCCAGGGTATATCCGCCGATGTTTAATTTTGCAAGTTCCTTTTTAAAATCTTCTATATTTATGCCGCAATCAATCAAAGCTCCCAGAGTCATGTCTCCGCTTATCCCTGAAAAACAATCAAAATATAAGGTCCTCATTTTTAACCCTCTCCTAAACTCTACTTTCTCCCAGTTTATTAATCATCGAAGCAAGATATCCTGCCCCAAATCCATTATCTATGTTCATAACACCTATACCGCTGGCACAGGAATTCAGCATGGTCAAAAGTGCAGACAATCCTTTAAAGTTGGCACCGTATCCTATGCTGGTGGGAACTGCAATCACAGGCTTGTCAACCAATCCCGCCACTACGCTGGCAAGGGCGCCTTCCATTCCTGCAACCACTATTAAAACCCTGGCGTTAAAAAGCACATCGGTATTGGACAGCAGCCTGTGTATTCCGGCTACTCCCACATCATAAAGGCGCTCTACGGTATTTCCTAAAACCTCAGAAGTTATTGCTGCCTCTTCTGCCACGGCAATATCAGATGTTCCGCCGGTTACCACCAATATTTTGCCTTCTGTTTTTCCTATTTCTCTTTTTTTAATAAAGCATATCCTGGCCAATTCATTGTAAATCACTGAATCATCAACTTCTTTTATGGCGTTGTACACTTCAACTGATGCCCTGGTAGCAAGTATGTTGGAATCGCCCTTTAACATTACCCCGACGATTTTCTTAATATGCTCAAGGTTTTTGCCTTCACAATATATGACCTCGGGATATCCTACCCTTAAAGCCCTGTGGTTATCCACCTTTGCAAAACCGATATCTTCAAAGGGCATTTTTTTAAGCTTCAATAATGCTTCTTCCGTTGAAACATTTCCACTGCGTACATTTTCAAGCAGCGCTTTAAGTGAATCAGTTTCCATATGCATCACTCCTTGTTCAAGGCTTCGTTCATGCTCCCTGTCCTGTAGCCTTTTATGTCCAAAGTAACATAATTAAATCCTATTTCTTTAAACTTGGATGCTGTCTCATCCATTAAATTCAAAGAAAAAAATTTCTCTCTCTCATTAGGTGCGACTTCTATTCTGGCAATTTCTCCATGATGCCTTACTCTTACCTGTCTGAAGCCTTTATCTAAAAGGTACTGCTCAGCAATGTCTATCATACCAAGCTTTTCCCTTGTTATTTCCTGTCCGTAAGGAATCCTTGAAGAAAGACAAGCAAAGGATGGCTTATCCCAGGTAGGAAGATCCATATCCTTTGACAATGCTCTAATATCTGCTTTATTAAGCCCGGCCTCAAGTAGAGGACTTCTTACTCCTAATTCCCTTGCCGCGTCCATTCCCGGACGGTAATCTCCTTTGTCATCAACATTGGCACCGTCTATTATATATTTAAAGCCTTCTTCTTTTGCGGTTTGAGAAATTTTTGTAAACAATTCTTTTTTGCAGTGATAGCACCTGTCAATGGGATTTTGAGAGAATCCGTCTATGTCAAGCTCCTCGGATACAATAACCTTATGCTTTATTTTGTTATTTCCAGCAAACATAATAGCTTCATTCATTTCTCTCTGGGGAAATGCCGCCGAAGAAGCTGTGATTGCCATAACCTTGTCCCCTAAAACATCCGAAGCAACTCTAAGCAAAAATGTACTGTCAACCCCTCCGGAAAACCCAAGTACAACGCTTCCCATTTCTTTTAATATTTCTTTCAGTTTATCGAGTTTTTCATTTATGCTCATAAAATACCTCCCACATAACTTTCTAAGTTAGCTGTTGCATTTGAAACACTGCATACGTTGTTTCAAATGCAACAGTCCCTTTCATCTATTCTAATATTATATACAACTTATATTAAAAAGAATAGGCTTAATTAAGTTAATGATACCTAAGTTGAAGCCCTAACTTTATTTGTGTCCCCTTTCATTATTTCTCCCCGTTCCTAAATACTAAAGGGTCTGAAATGAAAAGAGGGCGGACATTGTTTGTACCCCTGAAGAAATAATGTTACACTGAATAATGTTAAGGGACACTCTTAAAAGAGTGTCCCAACTTTATGTGTCCTTTGGTTCAGTTAACTTTTTATTTGATTTTATTTTAGTACATTCCGTCCATTCCGCCGCCTGGCATTGCAGGTGCAGGAGGATTCTTTTCAGGTATGTCAGCAACTACGGATTCAGTGGTTAAGAATGTTGCTGCAACGGATGCCGCATTCTGAAGAGCGGATCTTGTAACCTTTGTCGGGTCAACGATACCGGCTTTAATCATATCAACATATTGTTCTTTAAGTGCATCAAAGCCTACGCCTTCAGGGCTGGTGCTTACTTTTTCAAGTATTACAGAGCCTTCCAAGCCTGCGTTTACTGCTATCTGTCTTACAGGTTCTTCAAGAGCGCGTTTTACGATATCAATACCTGTTTTTGTTTCTCCCTCAGCGCTTAATGCTGCAACTGCCTTAATGGCATTTACATAGCAAGTTCCGCCTCCGGGTACTATTCCTTCTTCAACAGCTGCCTTTGTAGCTGCCAAAGCATCTTCAATTCTTAACTTCTTTTCCTTTAATTCAGTTTCGGTAGCTGCACCAACCTTGATTACTGCAACACCGCCTGCTAATTTGGCAAGTCTTTCCTGAAGCTTTTCTCTGTCATAGTCGGAAGTAGTTTCCTCAATCTGTGACCTGATTTGAGCTACTCTGTCCTTGATAGTCTTCTTATCGCCTTCACCATTTACGATGATTGTATTTTCCTTTGTTACTTTAACCTTTTCTGCTCTTCCTAACATGTCAATTTTAGTATCTTTAAGTTCATAGCCTAATTCTTCGGTTATAACTCTGCCGTTAGTGAGTATTGCTAAATCCTGGAGCATTTCCTTTCTTCTGTCGCCAAAGCCGGGAGCTTTAACGGCAACGCAGGTAAATGTTCCGCGGAGTTTGTTCAATACCAATGTTGAAAGGGCTTCGCCTTCAACATCTTCAGCAACTAGCAGGAGTTTCTTGCCCTGCTGTACAATCTGTTCAAGAACAGGAAGTATTTCCTGTATGTTAGCTATCTTCTTATCGGTAATAAGTATATATGGGTCATCCAATACAGCTTCCATCTTTTCTGTATCAGTTACCATGTAAGCAGAAATATATCCTCTGTCAAACTGCATACCTTCAACAACATCAAGTTCAGTTCCCATGGTCTTGGATTCTTCAACGGTTATAACTCCGTCGTTTCCTACCTTTTCCATAGCATCTGCTATAAGAGTTCCTACGCTTTCATCGGATGCGGATATTGCTGCAACTCTTGCGATATCTTCTTTACCGTTTATAGGCTTGCTTATTTTCTTTATTTCATCAACTGCCACATTAACAGCCATGTTTATTCCTGTTCTGATTTGCATGGGGTTTGAACCGGCTGCCACGTTTTTCAAACCTTCTCTTATAATAGCCTGTGCAAGAAGTGTTGCTGTTGTAGTACCGTCACCGGCAACGTCGTTAGTTTTTGTAGCGACTTCTTTAACAAGCTGAGCCCCCATGTTTTCAAAGGGGTCTTCAAGCTCAATTTCCCTTGCAATTGTAACACCATCATTTGTTATAAGGGGTGCACCGAATTTTTTGTCTAATACAACATTTCTTCCCTTAGGTCCTAAAGTTATCTTTACAGTATCGGCAAGCTTATCAACGCCTTTTTGCAATGAACGTCTTGCGTCTTCGCCAAATTTAATCTGTTTTGCCATTATATTTCCCTCCTATAGAATTATTCTACTACTGCCAATAAATCGTCCTGTTTTAAAATTGTATATTCTACTTCGTCAAACTTAACTTCTGTTCCGGCATATTTTGAGAATATTACTTTATCTCCTACTTTAACCTGCATAGCAACTTCTTTGCCTTCAACTATACCGCCTGGGCCTACTGCAACTACTTCAGCCATCTGGGGTTTTTCTTTGGCAGTACCGGGAAGTACTATTCCGCTCTTTGTTGTTTCTTCGGCTTCAATCTTTTTAATAACAACTCTGTCACCTAATGGTTTAATATTCATTGTAACCCTCCTTATAAATTATGTAAATTTTATTTAAAAATCATTTTGTTAGCACTCACCATACGCGAGTGCTAATTACAATATAATATTAAAAAAAAGGTACAGTATTAGCAAATACTGCATACCTTCTAAAAATGCCCTATTTTCCCATACTTTATTATTTTTTCAATTTATCATAAGAATATACCGTATTCCTTAAATTCTCTTAGTTTTACTATTTTTTAATAATTTTTAATATATTCAAGACCTTGATAATATATCTATTTTTCTAACCTCATCGATGTTTCTGAGGCTGTTTATAAGGTCTTCCACGCCTCTTGTCATCTTTACTGTCTCCATAGAAATCACAATGAGCGCCATACCGTTTATGGGTATGTTTTGATTTATGGTAAGAACATTTGCCTGGCTTTCGGCGATAGTCTCCAATATGTTTGATAAGACTCCGGGAACATGCTGAACATTAAGTGAGAAGGTGACTATTTTTGCCCTTTTGTTTTCATAAAACTCGAAAACGCTGTCCTTGTACTTATAATATGTACTCCTGCTTATATCCACATTTTTGCATGCCGTGTTTATGGACATCTTCATATCCGTTTCCAGAAGCTTTTTTACTTCTACTACTTTTTTGAAAACCTCCGGCAGTACAGAGCCTTCTATTATATAATACTTGAGCTCCATTACATCACTCCCTCATTTTTATCATTCTGTTGTTTATGGTGACAGCTCCTATAATATATTCAAAGTATCTGTTGGACATTTTTTTGTTTAGAAATTTGTTCAAGGCTATGTCGCTTAAATCATAGGAATATACCGATTGCCTGAAGCTGTCCAAACCGGTGCACAGGGGCTCTCTAGTACACAGGATCTCAGGCTGTACAATGCGTCCTTTATATTCGGGGCGGCTTTTTTCGGATTTTACCACATAGCTATTATACCTCTCTTGGCTAAATTTAGAAATAATAGAATTTGCTTCTGTGTCTGTGTCAAATATCTGGTTTAAGTTTCTGCGGAATATATTCGAATACTCTATAAGCCTTTCAATGCTGTCTCTTTGCCAAGGGTTATCCTTGTTGGTATAGGCTTCACAGCTATGAGAAATTATTTTTACAGGAACAATGGAAATATCATCTGCCTGCGAAAGAACATCTGCCTCTATAACTAAAAATTCAGTGTTGTATTTTTCGAAATAGCCCTTGGCCTTTATATCTGCCTGCAGCTTCATTAACACTCTGTCATTTAAGACTATTTCTTCCCTATATATAGAATAAGCCATAGCCGGACTGTCTCCTTTAAAATATCCGGCGGCACACAATTCGTCCCTGCAGATTATCATAATAATGCTTTCACTTGAAAATCTGGGTTCTATTATTACCTTGTCAAAGCTTCTTTCCTTGTAATACTTCATTGAGTTTTGAAGCTGGCTTTCCAAGCTTTCATTATTTATGGAAGGCAAAATCGGCGGAATATATATTATCCATTTGATAATATCTTCTTTTGCTCTTAAAGTATCAACGGTATTTCTCAATTCTGCAAAATCAATTTTGATTTTGTGATCGTGTCTGTCTCTTAAACTCAAAGATTCTTTATAATCATCAAGTTTAATCTCCCGTTCCATCTCCTTTTGTTGCCTGCCTCCACGGTAATAGGTTCCCTGGGATTGGACTGAGACGAGCCCCTTTTCGGGATATCTCAAGGCAGTCAGGCTTCCTCCCATGCTAGCGCCCTGGTCGATATTTATGGTATTATTGACAAAAACCGCCTTGGAAACGGGAGTATGTCCGTAAACTATCATAGGTTTTCCGTAATAATTCGCTGCCCAATCACCTCTTATAGGAAGCCCTTTATCGTCAACTTCCCCCGTCACATCGCCGTACAGTACAAAATCAATTATTTTTTTTGACAGCTTTCCAATCATTTCTTCCTTTATTCCTGCATGGGCTACAACAAGATTGCCATTGTCCAGCATCAAATAAAGAGGAGAATTTTCATATAGCTCCAAAAAATCATTTTTAATTTTCTTTGCTTCGCTTTTTTCAAGCTTTTCGTATTCCTTGACCGTAGTTTCCAATCCATTCTTTATCTGCACCTTGCTGCCTTTTAAGTATCTGTAAAATTTATTGCAGTGATTTCCGGGTATATAAAGGGCATTTCCCGAATTGACCATATTGATGACGGTCCTTATAGTATCCATTGTCCTTGGTCCTCTGTCCACGATATCACCTGCGAATACAACCTTTCTTCCGTCAGGATGGCTGTATTTGAATCCATTTTTTCTGTAACCAAGTTTGTCTAGGAGCATTTCAAGCTCGGTACAGCAGCCGTGAACATCGGAAATTATATCAAACAAAGCTTTATCTTCAGTTTCTATATTATAGGAAACAATTTCATGTTTGAAATCATCGGCATCATTCTCATTCAGTACGATCACTTTGTCAAATCCCTCGTTTTCAACAGATTTTAAAGATTTAAGAAAAGCAGCATATTGTTTTTCTATAACATAACGCGACACCTTTCTTTGTCTTAAATTATTTCTTTCAATGGCAATTTCAGTGGATATATCAAATGCCAAGAGAATAGAATAATAATTATTGTCCTCTGCCAGGTCTAAAAGCTTTCTTCTTGCCTCGTGAGATACTGCCGTCGAGTCTGCAACCACTAATTTTTTAAGGTTCATTCTCTTTTTTATAATGTAATAAAAAAGTTCAAAGGCCTCTTTTGATACTTCCATATTCTCTTCATCATCGGAAACCAGAGCCCTGCATCTGTCAGAAGATACAACTTCAGTATCCTTGAAATTTTTAAGCGCAAAAGTAGACTTACCGCATCCGGCAATGCCGCAAAGCACAATAAGGGAGGTTGCAGGAATCTCAATCTTCATATTGCTCCACCTTTCACATAATACTTACCGTGAATTTCGGCCATTGCCCGGAGTAATTCTAAAATTACAGCTTATATAATAATTCTACGTCAGTTAGGTTAATTTCATCCATATTATATGAACAACATAATTCAAAAATAAAAAATATAAAAGTCTTTTTCGAATATTTTTCTTAAAAAGACACATATTAAGAATAAGCCGAAGTTTAATAAAACACGGGGGAACCAAATTTGGGGTGAATCGCGAAAGCGTAGGTTATGCCTTTACCGAACCCGTCAGCTAACCTCGTAGGCAAAAGGGGGTATACACATGAAAAAAAGAGTATTTTTACTCGTTGTTGCAGTGCTAATCGGATTAGGATCAGGCAGTGCATTTTGCAGGGATTCAAAGGACGATGACAGCACCTTCATCAAAATATTCACGCCATATCATAATATGAAAAGTGTCAATGTTCCTTCTGAAAATTCTTTGTCCGTTACAGCCTTTAAAAGCAATGAATCAAATAATTTCAAGTATGAACTTACAGATGATGAAGTTGAGCTTATTGCGAAGGTTGTATATGCTGAAAGCAAAGGTGAACCCTTCATTGGAAAAATAGCTGTTGCCTCTGTTATAATCAACAGGCTGTCGCATCCTGAATTCCCCAAGACTATTAAAGATGTTATATACGAAAAAAATGCTTTTTCCTGTCTGGATGAAAGGTATATGGATATAAATCCGGATGCTGAATCCTATATGGCAGTGGATGAGGCACTAAGGGGAAATGACCCTACAGATGATGCAATTTTCTATTATAATCCGAAATCTGCGACAAGTACTTGGATGAAAAATGCCACTAAAAATAAACCAACAACAATAGGCAGACATGTGTTCTTCAAATAAAAAACAAAAGCCGTATTAATTTACGGCTTTTGTTTTTTATTACGAAGTAACAAGGTTTCCGGGACCCGCTAGCAATCTTTGATTGCTATTAGCGGGTGGGGTTCTTATTTTTTTTAAAAAGCTATACGCTTATTTCCTTGCCCTTCAAATCCCTGGCATAGTAAAACAAATACTGCTGGGCAAAACCCGCTAATTTTTTAAACTTCTCCTGTCCGAATTTTTCTATTTTAGGCAGGCTGACATCTGGAGCAAGATAAAAATGCTGCATAACCCTTTTTACCCACACATCAACAGGGAAAGCCTCATAATAATACATTGAAAAAAGCAATATGCAGTCAGACACCTTAGGCCCTACCCCGGGAAGCTTCATGAGCTCATTTCTGGCTTCAGCATAAGTAAGGTTTTTCAAATTATATAGGTCTATCTCTTTGTTAATTACCATTTCCACAGTCTTTTTTATATATTTTGCCCGAAAGCCTGTATGGCAGCTTTCAAAATCCTCAACAGATGCATCTTTTAAATCTTGAGGGGAAGGAAAGGAATGATAAGTATTTCCTTTATATACAACAGGCTTTCCCCACTTTTCGGATATTTCTTTTATGGCTCTTTTAATCATGGGTATCCTGTTATTTGCAGATATAATGAATGAAATCAAAGTCTCCCATTCGTCCTGTTTTAAAATTCTTATGCCTTCTCCGAAGCCAATGGCTTCTTTTAGAGTATCATCCTCTGAAAGCTCGTTTTTGATTTTTCCATAATCCCTTCCCATATCGAAATAATCATACCAGAGACCATCAAATTCCTTCTTATCCGTATTATCCAATACAAGGGTTTGTCCATCTTTTTTCACATTAATTACTCTTCCCTGTACGACGCCGGTATAGCTTCCGTCACCTTCTTCATACCACCTGAAGCACTGGCCGCAATCAAATACATGTTTAGGCTCAAAATCCCGAATATTCTCTATGATAACTTTCCCGCCATCTTCCATAATTCTATTGTTCAAAGTAGTTCCACCTCCTTAGCCGATATAAATACATATATATTATTAAAACATAAAACCTGGCCTTACGCCAGGTTTTTAGTTATTTCAACAAAGTTTCAACAGCATTTTTAAAATCATCTCTTGATAAAAGGCCTACTGAGCCCTTTGGAGTTTCACCGCTTTTAAAATAAGCAACCGTAGGTATGCTTCTTATGCCGTATTCCATGGAAGTCTTGGGATTTGCGTCGGTATCAAGCTTGCAGAACTTTACTTTACCTTCGTATTCGGCAGCTACTTCTTCAAAAATCGGTGCAAACATTTTGCAAGGACCGCACCATGTAGCCCAAAAATCCACTACTACCGGAATATTCGATTCCAATACTTCCTGATGAAAACTATCATCTGATAAAACTACAATATTCTTTCCTGCCATATTATCTACCTCCTGAAATTTCTGATATACTCAATAATTTTTAAACCTGCAATTGCTCCCTGGCCTACTGAGACAGATACCTGTTTTATGGTGCCGGCACAATCTCCTGCAGCATACAGGCCCTTTAGATTGGTCTTTTGTTCGTCATCGACTTCTACTGTCCCGTCTTTTATTATAACACCGAGTTTCCTTGCAAAATCAACGGAAGACGCAGTGCCATAAGCAATAAATACAGCATCGAATTTTTCCTCATTACCGTCCTCAAATATAATGCTTTCCAAAAATTCTCCGCCATTTAATGATTTGAGCTTCCCTTCAAAAATCTTTACACCTTCAAAATCTACAGTCTTTTTGTTTCCGTTGGTCAAAAGGGTAATATCTTCAGTGAAATGCTTCATTTCTTCCAATTCGTTTTTGGCATATTCATTATATCCTAAGATAGCTACCTTTTTTCCTTTGTAAAAAAATCCGTCACAGGTGGTGCAATAATGGATACCTTTACCTTCAAACTTATCGATATTTTCAATGATTATGCTTTTCTTTTGCGAACCGGTGGCAAGAAGCACAGCATTTGAATGGTAAGTACCCTTCCCTGTTTTTACTGTATATTTATCGACGTAATCAAATTCCAGAGCTATAACCTGATCCTCTATAATGCCGGTGCCCAGCCTTTTAGCCTGATTTTCACCCTGTTTAAGCAATTCACTTCCGCTTATGCCGTTTTCAAAGCCAAAATAATTATCAATAAGATGGGCTTTTGATAAACTGCCGGCTTCTCCTATTATCAAAGTCTTAAGATTTGCCCTCGAGGTATACAGGGAAGCTGATATCCCCGCCGGGCCTTTTCCGATTATTATTACATCAAATACATCATTCATATGGTATACCCCCTGTAGGTATATTAACATAAAATTATTTCCAAGTCAACATATGGAATTTACTTTTTAACATAAACTTTATGTTGTTTAAAAATAAGGTATGATATAATGAATCCTGCAAGGATTCATTGTGATACGAATTTTACTATGTAAAATTCGCGATATAAAGATTTCAATTGGCACAGTCATTTGAAATCTTTTCATGATATAATTTAATATACCTTGAATGTGTGTTTATATACGGAGGAGACAAAATGTTTGATAATTTTGACGCAGTAATATTTGACATGGACGGTACATTGATTGATTCCATGTGGGTATGGAGGCGGGTAGACGAGGATTTTCTTCAAAAACGCAATATCGAAGTTCCGGTCAATCTTCAAAAAGAAATAGAAGGCAGCAGTTTTCTTGAAACCGCCCAGTATTTCAAAGACAGATTTAATCTTAATGAAAATATTAGTGATATAGTTGCTGAATGGATTTGCCTGGTAAAAAATTATTATGAAAATGTAATTGCATTAAAGCCGGGAGCCTTTGATTTTATTAATATGGTCAAGGAAAACAACTTAAAGATCGGCCTCGCCACTTGCAATTCAAGGGATTTGACCGAAATAATCCTGAAGCGTACCGGCATCGATGTCTTTTTTAATGCGGTAGTTACCGGAAGTGAGGTTACCAAGGATAAGACATGTCCCGATATTTTTCTTGAAGCTGCGGCACAGCTTGATGTGCACCCTTCAAGATGCTTGGTCTTTGAAGATACCCTGTCAGGCGTGCAAGGCGCAAAGAGAGCGGGAATGACTGCCATTGCCGTACATGATGAATTCTCTCATCCCTACAAGGAAGAAATCGCCAGTACCGCCGACAGGTATATAATAGGCTTTACGGAGATATAAAAGCGACATTCTAAAGGCATCTTATTGTGAAGAAGCGACAAGCGAGCATAGATGAAAGGTGATACAACTAAAGTTATGCCTCCGACTTATGCTGAGGCGCGGCGGTTAAAATCAGGAAGATTTTCCGGCCGATAAGCTCTTCACAATAAGGTGCCTGCTTAATAGATGTATTTTTGTTTATTTATTCTTGTTATCGTGTATAACCTGGTCAATTACTATGACCAGAGCCAGCAGAAAACCGTGATTTTCATCATCGTCTATATCCACACCATAGGTATCGGAAAAGGAGAAGAATTTTTTAGAGACTGAAGCAACAACATTTCCGTCTTTGGTTATATTAAACTCAAAGCCAAAGAAATCTCCCTCCACCTTGTATTCTCCCATTGAACTGTCTATATCAAACTTATGAGTCAAAAATGTAAACTTCTTTTTAACCGTAGCACAATGCTTTCCGTATAGGTAAATATTATACTCAGGCAAAAACTTGAAAAGCTTTTGCTCAATATATGACACCTCATTTTCCGAGGTGTCATATATCCTGAGCTTATCACCCAGCGCAAAAACCTTTCCCTTCACGATGAATTTATCGTTTTCCATTTCATCTTTTATAGTAAAATTATCTCCTATACTGAATATTTTCTGCCTTATAAGATATTTCATTTATATTTATTTACTCCTTTATAATTAATATAAACTATGCCTTTTATTTTCTCTCTCTTGAAACTATTTCATCCAGTGCTTCTGCTGCTGCATAAACTATATCCGTACATCTGATTTCATCATTCCTGTACATGGACTTTAACTCTTTGCAATTTACGGATTTCAGCTTCTCATTAAACTTCTGTATCATTTCCTTTGTTAAAGTTTTTATCCTGTCGGACTCATGGGCCTGTTTTTCTACAAACATTACTCCAAGAGCCATAATGGCGCCAGTCAGTGCACCGCAGTCGCCCTCGACAGCCATTCCCCCTCCAAAGCCTGCAGCAATCTTTAATGCTTTTTTATCCATATTTAAATCATACTCCTCGTTTGCCGCATACAAAAGAGTTTCCGCGCAGTTTAGGTCATAGCTCTTGTCATAGTACTTATTCACCATTTCCTTAAGCATTTCAATTCCCCCCATTGTTTATACACTTAATAATATATTAGCATAATGATTTTAACTGGCAAAGCCATTTGAAACCATTATCTCAGATTTATTATGCATGAGGCTGTCGCATTTGAAAACAACGCAAATGAGCATTTGTGAGAGTTCTCTCTAAAGCTCTTGGTGACTCTGCCAAAGATATTACTCAGAATTTTAGATTGTTTGAACGAAGAAAGTTTTATAATTCTTGTATCTTCAAGGCGGGGAAACTTAGAACTTGCAGAACTCAAGCACAGTAAACACAGTGCTTCACCATGATTGCTGCATAATATTTTCATTTGGACTACCAATTGGGCTTGTTAAATAAAATCAGCTTTCACACCAATTATCTTAACATTGATGTGAAAGCTGATCTCTATAAGTTAGATCTTAAAATAATCAACACCGGCTTTAAATATCTTCTGGTCCTTATCTCCAGGGATATTTGTAAAAACATTATAACCTGCTCTCTCGGAATGTCCCATTTTTCCTAATATTCTCCCGTCAGGACTTGTAATACCCTCAATTGCGCATATGGAACCATTGGGATTATAGCTTATATCCATGGTTGGCTTTCCGCTGAAATCCACATACTGAGTAGCAATCTGACCGTTCTTAACCAAGCTGTCAACTACATCCTCCGTTGCCCAGAACCTTCCTTCCCCGTGGGATACGGCAACGGTATGGACATCTCCTGCCTTTACGTTATTAAACCAGGGGGATGCTGTGGAAGCAATCTTGGTTTGAACCATACGTGATATATGCCTTCCCAATGTGTTGAAGGTAAGGGTAGGTGATGTACTGTCAATATCCCTGACTTCGCCGTACGGCACAAGGCCAAGTTTGATTAGAGCCTGGAAACCGTTACATATGCCAATCATCAATCCGTCCCTGTTTTTTAGTAAATTCATGACCGCATCCTTGACTTTAGGATTTCTTAAGGCTGTGGCTATGAATTTCCCCGAACCGTCGGGTTCGTCTCCTCCGCTGAAACCTCCGGGTATTGCTATTATCTGTGAACTTTCAATCCTTTTGCACAACTCATTTAATGTTTCTTCTATATCTTTTGGAGTAAGGTTTTTAACTACGAATATATCGGCTGTTCCCCCTGCTTTTTCAAAGGCCCTTGCAGTATCATACTCGCAATTGGTGCCAGGAAAAACAGGTATGAAAATCCTTGGCTTCATACTGGATACTCTGGGTTTAAGGCTGCTTTTTATATTTGATTCGAAAGTTTCAAGCTTTGTATCCAACGCTTTAGCCTTTGTCGGAAACACCTTTTCCAGTGGCTCCATCCAGGCATTTACAGCCTCGTCTAAATCCAATGCCATATACTTGGCTTTAATACACTTATCTTCAGTTGTATGGCCAAGCAATTTATATTCTACGTCCCTTAAAATTTCATCAAGCTTTTCTTCCTTTGGAATTTCAAGTATTATACTGCCGTAATCCGATGAGAAAAGCTTCTCTTCCTCCATATCCTCTGCAAAATCAAAACCTATGCTGTTTCCAAAGGACATCTTACTGACTGCTTCTGCAATTCCGCCGAGTCTTACTGTATATGAAGATAATACTTTACCTTTATTAATCAGCTCGGTAATCTTTTCAAAATTGAATTCTAAAACTTCAAATACAGGGAGATTATACTCATCTCTTGGGCATGGTATTAAAACAACCTGGCTGCCTTTGCCTTTGAATTCGCCTGAAATTACTTCATCTGTATTTATTAAATTAACAGCAAAAGCAACTAAAGTTGGAGGAACGTTTAAGTCCTTAAAAGTTCCCGACATGCTGTCCTTTCCGCCTATGGCCGGAATGGACAGCTTCATTTGGGTATAATATGAACCTAAGAGAGCTCCTAAGGGCTTCCCCCATTTTTCAGGATCCTTGCCAAGCTTTTCGAAGTATTCCTGAAGGGTTAACCTTATATTTTTGTAGTTTCCGCCTGCTGCCACTATCTTTGTAACGGCTTCGGTTATGGCATATACAGCGCCATGGAATGGGCTCCATTTTGCAAGCTCAGGATTATAGCCATAGCTCATTAATGTTCCGGTTCTTGTTTCTCCTTTTAGTACAGGAATCCTGGCTGCCATAACCTCCATGGGAGTCAGCTGAAATTTTCCGCCAAAGGGCATTAGAACCGTTCCTGCGCCTATGGTGCTGTCAAACCTTTCTACCATTCCCTTCTGGCTGCATACGTTAAGATCCCTTAAATTATCAAGCCATTTTTCCTTCAGGCTTTTTTGCTTTGAATCAAAATTTTCAAGCCTTGCTTTGAAATAATTATTTTCTTCTTTGGGGAGTTTAATATGGGCATTGCTGTATTGCTTTGCACCGTTTGTATTGAGAAAATCCCTGCTTATATCAACTATTTCCTTGCCCCGCCAGGTCATTTTGAGTCTGTTCTTATCCGTTACCTGTGCAACCTCAACGGCTTCCAGATTCTCTCCCCCGGCTAAAGCTATGAACCTTTCAACATCAGCTTGGCTTACGACAACTGCCATACGCTCCTGGGACTCGGATATGGCAAGCTCTGTCCCATCCAGGCCTTCATATTTTTTAGGCACTTTATCCAAATCTATTTCCAGTCCGTCGGCCAATTCACCTATTGCAACAGATACGCCGCCGGCTCCGAAATCATTACATCTTTTAATAAGCTTTGAAACTTCAGGATTTCGAAAAAGCCTCTGTATTTTTCTCTCGGTGGGAGGATTTCCTTTTTGTACCTCTGCGCCGCAGCTTAAAAGGGACTCTTCATCGTGCTCCTTTGAAGACCCTGTAGCGCCGCCGCAGCCGTCACGCCCTGTCCTTCCCCCTAAAAGAATGATTTTGTCTCCCGGAGTCGGACTTAGCCTTACGACATTGCCCTTTGGCGCAGCTCCTATAACCGCTCCTATTTCCATCCTCTTTGCAACAAAATCCGGATGATATACTTCAGAAACCAGGCCCGTTGAAAGCCCTATCTGATTCCCATAAGAGCTGTAGCCTGCCGCAGCGCCGGTGGTTATTTTTCTCTGGGGCAGCTTTCCGCTTAAGGTATCTTCTATCTTTGTTCTTGGGTCACCGCTTCCTGTCACCCTCATTGCCTGATAAACATAAGACCTCCCTGATAACGGGTCTCTTATAGCTCCGCCAAGGCAGGTTGCCGCACCTCCGAAGGGTTCTATTTCTGTTGGGTGATTGTGTGTCTCGTTTTTAAACATTATAAGCCACTCTTCATCTCTGCCGTCAACATCCACATTGACCGCAATACTGCAGGCGTTTATCTCTTCAGATTCATCCAGGTCCTTTAAATATCCCTTTTTTCTTAATTCCTTCATGGATATGGTTGCTAAATCCATGAGGCTTACATCCTTTTCTCTGTCCCCGTATACATATTTTCTGGAAGCCATATAATCAGACAAAACTTTTTCAATTACACTCTTGTATTTGCCTTCTTCAATGGATACTTCCTTTATATTTGTAAGAAATGTGGTATGACGGCAGTGGTCCGACCAATATGTGTCAATGACCCTAATTTCAGTTATGGAAGGGTCCCTCTTTTCAGTGTCTTTAAAGTATTCCTGTACGAATATTAAATCCTCCATGCTCATGGCAAGACCCATAAAAGTCATAAACTCATCTAATTTTTCCTTTGAAAAGCCGGTAAAGCCTTTTAAAACTTCAACATCCTCCGGCTCATTATAGTTCACTTCCAAAGTCTCCGGCTTTTCAAGAGAAGCTTCCCTTGATTCAATGGGATTTATGCAATATGATTTTATTCTGCCAAAATCACTGTCACTTATATCCCCTTCAATCACTATGACCTTTGCTGACAACACTTCAGGCCTTTCTTTTTGAGTAAGTATCTGCACGCACTGGGCGGCGGAGTCGGCTCTCTGGTCATACTGGCCGGGCAGGTATTCTATAGCAAATGCCCGCAAACCTCCCTTTAAGTTCAAAGCTTCATCATATACATCATCCACAGGAGGCTCCGAAAAGATGATATATTTGGATTTTTCATACTCATCATCTGTCATTCCCGAAATATCATAGCGGTTTATAATGCGTATATTATGAAGTCCGGCTATAATCAGGTTTTCTTTGATATCATCGGTTAAATTTTTTGCTTCAACGTCAAATCCCTTTTTCTTTTCCACAAATATTCTTCTGACCTTATCACGCATTTCTTATACCACCTTATATTAAAGATAATTATACACATTAATATTTACAAATAAATTGTAACATATTAATATTAATAAGGATAATTAATAGTACTTATATTTTTAATAAGGAGAATTAATATATGGATATAAATTTTGAACTGTATAAAGTTTTTTATCATGTGGCTAAGCATTTAAGCTTTTCCGAGGCTTCACAGGAATTGTTCATTTCTCAGTCGGCAGTAAGCCAGTCCATAAGCCTTTTAGAAAAAAAGCTTAACTGCAAGCTGCTTTTTCGAAGCACTAAGAAGGTTAGCTTATCCCATGAGGGGAAAATTCTCTTTGAACACATAGAGCAGGGTTATAATTTCATAAAATCGGGGGAGAGGAGCGTTCTTGAAATGCATTCCGTTGTCCAGGGAGATGTGCGAATCGGTGCCAGTGACACCATATGCAAATATTATCTGCTGCCCTATCTGAAAAAGTTTAACAGCCAATACCCCAATGTAAAAATACATATAACCAACAGAACCTCACCTGATTGCATTGAGCTTTTAAGAAAAGGCTATGTTGATTTTGCCGTTATAAACATCCCCAAGAATCCCGAATATGCGGATATGGAAGTCAGGGAGCTTAAGACCATAAATGATGTTTTTATAGCAGGCAAAACCTTTGAACATCTTAAGGGCAAAAAGATAAGCATAAAGGATTTGAAAAGCTACCCTATTTTGGCTCTGGAAAAAAACACTTCCACCCGTGACTTCTTCGATAATTACATAAAGAGCAGCAATATTAAAGTCACTCCTGAAATTGAACTGGGAAGCAATGACTTGCTCATAGAAATGGCAAAAATAGGCTTAGGCATTTCCTTTGTCATGTCATTTTTCATAGAAGAATATATAGAAAAAGGGGATATATTTATTTTGGATATAAAAGAAGAAATACCTTCCCGAAGCTTAGGGGTTATAACTCATAAATCAATCCCCTTGACTGTAGCTTCAAGAAGGTTTATAGATATATTAGGCTAGATTATTCTCTGAATTTATCCAGGGCACGCCCCCCCAGATAATTAAACTTTTTACCTTGAAATGTATTCAGTTCATTCATTTTGTCTTCAATATAATCCTTGATTTTCCACCAGCTGGTGTTCCAGTTGGCAAAAAGTGAATCAGCTTCGGGGACTCTTCCCACAAGCCTTTGTATTACTATATCCGGTGAAAGGTATTCTAAAAAGGTCACCACTCTATTTATATATTCCTCCATGGATATGGGTGAAATTTCGCCATTCTGATACAGGTCCCCTAGGGCTGTCTCCTTTACAATATAAAGAGAGTGAATTTTAACATGGTCTACTCCTATTGAGGATAATATTTTAGCACACTCCACTACATCATCCATGTTATCCCAGGGAAAATCTAAAATGACATGGACGCATAATTCAAAACCGTACTTTTTAACTCTCAATGCCCCATCTAGAAATTCCGCCAATGTGTGGCCTCTGTTTATTTTCATAAGAGTATGATAATTTACAGTCTGGAGGCCTAACTCAATGCTGATATTCTTGTTTTTTTCTCTGCTTACATCATAAAGAAACTCAAGGTAACTATCGTTTATGCAATCCGGCCGGGTTGAAACGGAAATTTCCACCACATCCTCCATACATGCTTCCTTTATGTATTCCTTGAAATTCAAAAGAGGCATATAAGTATTGGAGTAGTTTTGAAAATAAGCAATGAATTTTTCCGCCTTGTACTTTTGACGAATATAATCCATATTTTTTTGAAGCTGCTCTTTTACGCTTAAAGAGTTAGGCAGGCTTTCAAAGCCCGCACCCTTTTCCCCGCAAAAAATACACCCTCCCAAGCCAATGCTGCCATCCCTGTTGGGGCATGTACACGACACATTAATAGGAAGCTTATAAACCTTACAGCCGTATTTTTTATTAAGATATCCCGAATAGGAATTATACCTTTCTTCCTCCACGTGTATCATCCTTTAATCTATTGTATCCTTTGCCGGCATTATATATATGTCTGCAAATTCCAATTTTCTCTTAAGTTCGTTAACTATTGTGTTGCTGCGCCCGTCCGGGGGCTCTCCAAGGACAACATTGGTAATCTTGTTTTCCTTTGCAAATTGTATTATCGTCTTTATAACATCATCAGATCTTAATACCGTAAGGTCGGCTCCTGCTGATTTTGATATGCTGAAAAGATATTCCAATGCATCCGCTTCGCTAATATTTCCGAGAAAATTTGCTCCGCTGGCTGCAACGTGAATTACCAATAATTCCCCCTCAATCTCATCTCTTATATTTGCCCCTTTTCTTATAAGCCTCTCACATGTCTTTTGCACAGTTACGCATACTAAAACCTTTTTTACACTGCCCATGTTAACGGCCCCTTTCAAAACTGCAGATATAAACTCGTATATGTTTTTAAACTTAAAGATTTTTTTGACCACCGCTTTATCAAGCTATTATATAATATGCCAAATAACAAATTTTATCAATAGACCTATAAATATATAATACTTAATTAATAATTGATTAATTCATGCACACAATTTTATTTTTGATAATATATTATGAATGGATGATAGCACATAGCCGATGGCATTCATAATATATTATTACACAATAAAAATGGAGCGTGCCTATCTTATGGTTAATAATATTAAGCTCATTAATATGATTCAAAAGTTCATTATTGAAGAATCCACCGACAGCTTGTTTTATAAAAAACTGTCCGAAAATGCTCCAAACGATCTTGCAAAGGAAATACTGACGGGATTGAGCATTGACGAAGAAAGCCATGCCGAAAGCTTGAAAAAAGCTTATTGCTATCTGACAGGCTCAGCCTTTATTATGCCTGCCATTATGACTCCCGAAGTGCCTTCTTTTGAAGAAGCCTTGATGATGAGCATGCAAAATGAAACAAAGGATTATAAAAAATATGGAGAGCAATTTATTAAATCTACGGACAAATATCTCAATCATTTGTTTTTCATGATTAAAACAAATGAAGGCCAGCATGCATTAAGGATACCATTGCTTCTGGAAGATTTAGAGGCCATTTAGATTGTGCCCATGCTAAGCACACATATAAGGGGCTGTAGCATTTGAAACACTGCATTTACTGTGCTCGAGCTCTGCAAGTTCTAAGGTTCCCTGCCTTGAAAATACAAGAATTTTTAAACTTCATTCGTTCAAACAATCTAAAATTCTAAGTAATATCTTTGGCAGAGTCACCAAGAGCTTTAGAGAGAACTCCCACAATGCTCATTGCGTTTTTTCAAATGCTACAGCCCCTCTAAGTTTTACACCAATAAAGCCAGCACAGATTTTAAAATATCCATGGCTTTATCTACTTCTTCAGAATTGATAACAAGAGGAGGTACAAGCCTTAGCATGTTGTTTCCTAAAGAATTAAGTATAAGTCCCTTTTTAAGGCACTCTTCAACTACTTTGCCGCTGTCTACGGTAATCTTTACTCCCAGCATCAAACCCATACCCTTAATGGATTCGATACAGTTCAATTCCTTGTTTATATCATCAAGCTTGCTTAAGATATAAGAGGACATGGTATTTACATTTTGGAGGAGGTTTTCTTTTATTTCTTCAATTACGGCACAGCCTGCAGCACATGCCAGATGGTTTCCTCCGAAGGTGGAGCCGTGATCTCCCGGAACCAAAACGCCTCCGAATTTCTCATTTGCCGCCAGGGCACCTATGGGTACTCCTCCTGCCAGCCCCTTTGCCAGTGTCATCACATCGGGAGCAACGCTTAACTTTTCATAGGCAAACAGCGCACCTGTTCTTCCCACGCCGCATTGTACCTCGTCAAATATCAAAATTATGTCCTTTTGAGTGCAAAGTTCCCTTACTTTTTTGATGTAATCCAATTCAGCAGGGCATATTCCGCCTTCGCCCTGAACCGGCTCTAAAATAACGGCACAAATACTGTCGTCAATCAAGCTTAACAATGAATCATAATTATTAAACTCTGCAAATTTAAATCCAGGCAGCATGGGAAGGAAATTCTTATGATATTTTTCCTGGCCTGTTGCCGATAATGACCCCATAGTCCTTCCATGGAAAGAATTTACCATGGATATAATATTATAGCGTTCACTGCCATATTTATTAAGGCTGTATTTTCGCGCAAGCTTTATTGCGGCTTCATTGGCTTCAGCGCCGCTGTTGCAGAAAAACACCTTGTCGGCAAAGGAATTTTCACATATCAATTGAGCCAATTTTACCTGGGGTTCAACCCAGAATAAATTAGATGAATGCATTATTTTTTCGCTTTGTTCCTTTATGGCTTCAACAAGCTTTTTATTGTTGTAGCCAAGAGAGTTAACAGCAATACCGGCTAAAAAATCTATATATTCCTTGCCGTCGGCATCCCATACCTTAGAACCCATACCCTTAACAAAGGCTGTGCTTCCTCTTTTGTAATTACCCATTACATATTTATTGCCAATCTCCATTATTTCATTGTTAGTCATAAACTTAATCCCCCTACATTTCTATTAAGGTGCCGTTCATTTCACCCATTACTACATTTTTTACAAGGCTGTCATGGGCCTTGTTGCTGATTATAAGGACGGATTTAACTCCGTTTTTTATTGCATCAATTGAGCACCTGATTTTCGGTATCATGCCGCCCTTAACAATGCCATCCTTTATAAGACCTTCAGCTTCCTCTATATTCATCTTCTGTATCCTTGAATTTTTATCATTAAAGTCCTTGTATACGCCTTCCACATCCGATACCAGTGCAAAGAAGTCGGCTCCCATCGCCGATGCGATGGCAGAAGCCGCATCATCACCGTTTATGTTATAGCTCCCACCTTCGTCACCGATACCGATAGGTGCGATAACTGGTATTATATTATTGGAAAGCAGCAGGTTTAAAAAATCTGTATTTACTTTCTTTACCTCTCCTATGAATCCGCCGTCTATATAAGTCACATTACCGTTTTCATATTTGCTGATGTATTTTTTTGAACAAAGCAAAAGCTTTGCATCAATGCCGCTGAAGCCCGCGGCGATGCCGCCTATAATGTTTATAGCAGCAACAAGCTCTTTATTTATTTTGCCTATGAGTGCCATTTTTGCAATGTTTAAAGTCTCGGCATCCGTGACCCTCAAGCCCTCTATAAATTGCGGCTTTATTTCAAGCTTTTCCATCAATGATGATATTTCGGGCCCTCCTCCATGTACAAGTATCACCTTACCGCCTATGCTTTGCATATATACAATCTGTTTTAAAAGGTCGGTAATGGCACCGTCATTTGCCATGGAGCTTCCGCCGTATTTTATGACAACCGTCTTGCCGTCAAGATTTAAAACCTTATCTCCCATTTTCAAACCTCCATCAGCTTCTATAATCGGCATTGATTTTTACATAATCATAAGTCAAATCGCATCCCCAGGCTGTTGCAGAATTTGTACCGTCCTTCATATCGATGACGGCTTCAACTTGCCTTTTTGAAAGTATCTCCTTTGCCATCACTTCATCAAAGACCAGCCCGGCTCCATTCTCGGCTACTTTTATGCTCATGCTCCCGCTTTTTAAGTATATATCCACCTTTGTCTCGTCAAATTGAGCCTCCGAATAGCCAACGGCTGCAATAATTCTTCCCCAGTTGGCATCCTCGCCGAATATTGCCGTTTTGACAAGGCTTGATTGAATAACGGATTTAGCAATCTTTTTTGCATCTTTTTTAGTTGTGCAATTTAATACATTTACAGTAAACAGCTTGGAAGCGCCTTCACCGTCTTTTGCAATCATTATGGATAAGGCTTCTAAAACATAATACAAACCATCATAAAACTTTTTATAATTATCATCAATATCTCTTATTTCCTTATTTCCTGCCATACCGTTGGCAAGTACAACTGCCATGTCGTTTGTACTGGTATCGCCGTCAACGGTTACCATATTAAAGGTATCATCAATTATTTCCTTTAATGCGGTATGCATTAGCTTCTGATCTATGAATGCATCCGTTGTGACAAAGCAAAGCATAGTAGCCATGTTAGGGTGAATCATGCCTGAACCCTTTGCCATGCCGCCTATTTTAACAGGTGTACCGTTAATATCAACCTCGATGGCGATTTCTTTGGAACAGGTATCCGTAGTCATAATGGCTTCAGCCGCATCATGGCCTCCTTCATAGGAAAGGGATGAAGCTGCTTTTATGATTGCTTTTCCCATGACTTCCATGTCTAAGTTAACACCAATAACTCCTGTTGAAGCCACAGCCACATCCTGCTCTTTTAAGTTTAAGTTTTGTGCTGTTATGGCAGCCATTTGTTTTGCATCAAGATATCCCTTTTCTCCGGTACAGGCATTGGCATTGCCGCTGTTTACAACAACAGCCTGCAGGATGCCGTCCTTTATATATTCCTTTGTAACAGTCACAGGTGCAGCTGCATATCTATTCAACGTATATGTCCCTGCAGCCCTTGAAGGTTTATCTGATACTATCAAAGCCACATCCTTCTTGGTTGTATTGTTCTTTTTTATTCCGCCGTTTACCCCGGAAGCTCTGAACCCTTTCGGAGTGCACACATTTCCCTTATCTATGATTTTAAACTTGTCCATTTTAACAATTTATCCCCCTTAAATATACAGTCCCGGTGCTTCCAATCCAGTAGTCTCCGGCAAACCAAACATTATGTTCATATTCTGTATTCCCTGGCCTGCAGCGCCCTTTACCACATTGTCTATGGCCGATACGATTATAAGCCTCTTATTATATTCATCAATTTCAAAACCGATATCACAGAAATTGGAGCCGTATACCCATCTGGTTTCGGGGTATACTCCTTTATTCATTATCCTTACAAAGCTGCTGCCTCTATAGTATTCTTTATACAGACCTATGACATCTTCCGCCGTAGTTATATTTTTAAGCCTGCAGTATATGGTGCTTAATATTCCCCTGCTCATAGGAACAACATGGGGAGTAAAGGTTATATGAACATCATTTTTAGCCAGTTTCGAAAGCTCCTGGTTTATTTCAGGAGTGTGCCTGTGTTTGGAGATATTGTATGCTTTGACACTTCCACTTATCTCGGTAAAAAGGTTAGAAACGGATGCGCCTCTTCCTGCTCCCGATATGGCGGATTTAGAATCGGAAATTATGGATTCTGTCTCTACGAGATTGTTTTCTAAAACAGGAGCCAGTCCCAAAATTATACTCGTGGGATAGCATCCCGGATTTCCAATTATATTTGCATCTTTTATTTTTTCTCTGTTGATTTCAGGCAAACCATAAACCACATCGCTTAATACTTCAGGAAGTGCATGAGAAACTCCATACCATTTCTCATATACTTCCTTGCTGTCAAAGCGAAAATCTGCGCCCATATCGATTATTTTCTTATTATAGCTTAATACTTCTTTAGTCAATGCCGCGGAATGTCCATGAGGCAGAGATAAAAATATTATATCGGATTTTTTTACGATATTCTGGATATTAAGCTCTTCGCAAACCAAATTTACTCTGCCTCTTAAGCTTGGAAAAACATCTCCGATATCCTGGCCTACATAATTCTGAGTAGTGGCACCCACAATCTTTGTGTCAGGATGTGTTGACAGGATCCTTACTAATTCCTCTCCAACATATCCCGTTGCTCCTACTATACTTGCTGATATCATAAAAATACCTCCGTAAAATTACTGATAATTTTTTATTGAAAAACTGTTATAATCCATATAAAATGAGCAGTTTAAAACATTATATAAATTATTAATTTAATATTGATAATTATAAGCCACATTGCATATGTATTCAATAGATTTTTATAATATTTATATATTTTTTCAAAGCCGCCTGCGGATATTTGTCATTCAAACCGGTATATACAACACAGTAACAATTGCATAATTATACTATAAGTGTTTATATTTATTTATTGGGTACTTAAAATTATATAAGTGTTTTTACCCAATTATGCATACTTCCATTAGGACAAATTTTTAAATATTCTTCGAATAATTCTCTGCTTTCTTTTTCCAAGATACCGCTAAATACTTTTGGCGGCTTAAATGACGAAACAGCATGATTTCCATCCCAGGTCTTTTCCATCCATACAACTCCGCCATCAGTAGGAGATTCAATAGAGTAGTATATTTCCCCCACAAAAGAATGAATTGCAGCTCCCAGGCACATCATACAAGGTTCTAAATTGGTAAACAATTGCATTTTCCGTCTTGCACTGATAGGGTATTTTTGTTCATCCATAGCAAGAAGTGCTTTTAATTCAGCATGTATTAAATACCTTTCATCTTGCTTTTCAGTTGTATAAGCTTTAGAAACAATCTCATCATCATGAAAAATTATAGCAGCAATGGGTAATTCACCATACAGCATACCTTCTTCAGCCAATTTTAAAACCAGCCTCATCTTTTCTTCAAAGGTCATTTTCCCCACCCGTTATCACCTCCGCCATATTTAATTTATTATCTTTCTTTACATCCAATTAACCTCTAATGTAATTATATACCAAGTGCACGCCAGCAAGAAAAAAAATTCTGCCTAAAGCAGAATTTTTATCTATCATTCATTATTTGATCAAAAGTTTTATGAAGGCTTTCTTTTGGTGTTATTCCAAAATCCCTGAAAGCTGAATCCATAGCTTTTAATGCCTTATATACCTTGTCAGCATAGCAATTTTCACCCATGTGGCCTATCCTCAGTACTTTTCCGTCAAGGACATCAAAAGCTCCTGCAATCATAACTTCATAGTTGTCGGCTAAATGCTCCCTGTATTTTTTCTCATCAAGACCTTCCGGAGTTAAAAAGGAAGTTACTGTATTCGAATATCCATCCAGAGGGTATAGTTCAAAACCCCCCTTTTCCAGTGCTTCTCTTACTGCATTTCCTATTTGGGAATGTCTTTTGAATTTTTTATCATCATTAACTGCATTGTCTACTGCGCATTCCAATGCAAAAAGGTCGGATACCGGCTGGGTATAAGGAAACCATTTTTCCTGATACCACCTTTTCCACAGTGAAAGATTGCAATAAAATCCTGTTATGGGTGTCTTTCTGTTCAACATCACATCCCATGCCTTTTCGCTTATGCTTACAATGGTCAGTCCCGGAGGTGCTGATAAACATTTTTGAGAGCCTCCTAAGGCTATGTCTATATTCCAGTCATCCACTCTTAAATCTTCACCGGCTATGGATGAAACAGCGTCCACAACTGTAAGTATATTATATTTATGAAGTAATGGACATATTTCTTTAACAGGATTTAAAAGTCCGGAAGGTGTTTCGCAGTGCACAATGGTTGCCATTTTAAAATTGCTGTCTTTTTTTAAGAACTCCTCCAGCTCATATGTGTCAATGGGCTTTCTGTAATCACCTGTAAAATAGATGGCCTCTCCTCCGTACATTTTCACAAAGTCTCCGAATCCTCTTCCGAATATCCCATTATCAATACAAAGCACCCTGTCTCCGGGTTCTATTATAGAAGCACAAGCTGCCTCCAAACCTAAGATTCCTTCTCCGCACAAAATTAAAGCATCATTTCTGGTTTTAAGAAGCTTTGCCACCTGTTTTGTTAATTTATAGTAAAACTCATAGAAATCGTCATCCAAATCAGGATTTACAACTGCCCTTGATAGCGCCCTTCTTACCTCTTCATTTACATAGGTAGGGCCCGGCGTCATCAGTAAATTAGATAACATGATTTCACCTCCTAATTCTTGTTAGGGCGTTGCATTTGAAACAATGCTCATTTGCGTTTTTCAAATGCAACAACCCCCAAGTAGTATCCCATTTATTTCAATCGCTTTTCCAATTCTTCTTTTTCTTTTTCGTATCCCGGTTTTCCTAAAAGTGCAAACATATTTTTTTTATATTCTTCAACTCCCGGTTGGTCAAAAGGATTTACCTTCAATAAATAACCGCTTATTCCGCAGGCCTTCTCAAAGAAATATATAAGATATCCTGCATAATACTCGGATATTTCCGGGACGCTTATTACAAGATTTGGGACACCTCCGTCAACATGGGCAAGGGTGGTGCCGTGAAAGGCCATTTTATTCACATAGTCCATGGTCTTACCCGATATAAAATTCAGGCCATCGGTATCGTATTCATCATGAGGAATATTCATTTCAACCACCGGTTTTTCTATATTTATCACCGTTTCAAAAATATTTCGCATGCCTTCCTGTATATATTGACCCATGGAGTGAAGGTCTGTTGTAAATTCCACGGAAGCCGGGAATATACCTTTATTATCCTTTCCTTCACTTTCACCGTAAAGCTGTTTCCACCATTCCGAAAAATAGTGAAGGGATGGCTCATAATTTACCAATATCTCAGTAGTTTTACCTTTTTCATATAATATATTCCTTATGGCTGCGTACTGGTAGCAGTAATTTTCTTTAATGTCCTTTATACTGCAGTGTTTATATGCTGCCTTTGCACCTTCCATCAGGCTGTCTATGTCAGCACCGCTTACGGCTATAGGTAATAGTCCTACGGCAGTCAACACCGAGTACCTGCCCCCTACCTCATCGGGGATAATAAAGGCCTCATAGCCTGCGGAATCTGCAAGGGCTTTTAGAGCACCTTTTTTCTTATCTGTAGTTACATATATTCTTTTTTTAGCTTCCTGACCATATTTATCTTCTAAAAATTGTCTGAATATCCTGAATGCAATGGCAGGCTCTGTGGTAGTTCCGGATTTTGATATAACATTTATGGAAACATCCTTATCCTTGATGATATCCATCAAACCTTTTATATATGAACCGCTTATATTATTTCCTGCAAAAAATATATAGGGGCTTTTCTTATTTTCCCCTTCCAGGTTGTTATTAAAAGGATGATTAAGCATTTCGATAACTGCTCTTGCTCCCAAATAAGAACCGCCGATACCTATTACAATAAATACTTCGGAATTTTCCCTTATAGCTTTTGCAGCTTGTTTAATTCTCTCAAATTCTTCTCTATTGTAATCGTTGGGGAGATCCATCCAGCCGGTATAAAAGCTTCCTGCTCCCAATCCTTGATGCAGCATATCATGTGCTTCATATACTCCTTGAGAGATGTCGTCTAAATCATGTTGGTCAAGAAAATCCTTGGTTTTTGAATAATTTAACTCTATTCTTCCGGTCATAAATTATAATTCCTCCACAGGTTTTAGAATTAACAATAGCTTTCCGTATCATCCAGTATATGTTATGAAGTATAGTGATATTTTATAATATTATTGCCTATACATTCAAGCCGGATAAAAAAATAGATGCTTAAATATTTCAAGCATCCATTCTTTAATAATATTCAGCATCAAATACAGTGCTTCTTATTGGCTGGCTCTTGCTAAATCTTTTTTATCCTGCTTGCCTTCTTTTCCAATAATATAAGACAGCATAACACTTACTTCAAATAATAAAAGCATAGGCCCTGCCAGCAAGAGCTGTGTAATAATGTCTACCGTTGGAGTTATAATGGCCGCCGCTATAAATATGATAAGTATAACCATTTTTCTGTTCTTCTTAAGCATTTTATCATTTATTATTCCGAACTTGGTTAAGGCTATGGATAATATGGGCATTTCGAACACTAACCCAAAAGATAACAGTATAGACCCAATAAAGCCTATATAATTTTCGAAGGAAATCATAGGCTTTATGGACTCAACAGTAATGTTCGCGAAAAATGCAATAGTCATCGGGAGCACTGTCTTGTATGCAAAAGCTACACCTAGGGCAAAGAATACAAATCCCCCTAGAATAGATAAAAATACATACCTTTTCTCCTTTCCCGTAAGCCCCGGCTTTATAAACAGCCACACCTCCATGAAAACAATGGGCATGGAAACAGTAATGCCTATTATAATGGCCAATTTTATATATGCCATAAAAAGCTCAGGGGGAGAAAGATATATAAACTCCAGCTGGCTTCCCAATTTTAATAGTTCATCTACAAATATTTCAATATAGTAGTAACTTAAAGAGCTGGCTGCAATTATAGCTATTGCAACTACCACAAGCCTTTTTCTAAGTTCTTGCAAATGTCCAACCAGTGTGAGCTTTTTATCATCCACTCTTTTCAACCCCTAGTTATTACTGGAACCGCTGTCTTTAACAGGTGCACCTTCTTTATTGGAATCAACATCTGTGTCATTTGATATCTTGTTTGCATGGCTCTTGAATTCATTGATAGCCTTTCCTAAGGATTGGCCAATTTGTGGCAATTTTGAAGGTCCAAATATTACAAGGGCAATAGCAAGTATCAGTATTAATTCTCCTGCACCAAGTCTACCAAACATAAAAAAACCCCCTCTTATTTATTCCTGTTCTGATCAGCTGATTTGATATAAAAAATTAAATAGTACATTAAAAATTTTACATCATCAATTATGTCAGCCTTTACTATAAGTATATACTATCACAATTTCATGTCAATACTTTCACGAATTCAGTTGTTAATTGTTTAATACCATATAATTGAATTTTATTTTTAATATATTAAATAAAACCCAATAAACACAAGAATTTGACCTTATTTAAACCTTTAAAAAATAAAAACTATATTATTTTGTTAATTATATCTCAAAAAAAAGTGGAAATATACCGAATAATATAATATAATAAAGACAAGCATTATAGGAGGTGGATTTAAATGAAAAAAATATTAACAATGGGTTTGACAGTTGTATTAGCATCAGCCCTGCTTATTGGATGCGGCGGTTCAAAAGCTTTGAAAGATGGTACTTATGATTATGCTTCCGAAGCTGATTCACATGGCTATAAAAAGACTGTTCAGGTTACAGTTGCTGGCGGAAAAATAACAGCTGCAACATATGACGAAGTAAGCTCTGACAACAAGAAAAAGAGTGAAGATGCAGAGTACAAAGCAAACTATCAGAAGCTAGTAAAGGATGCAGATCCTAAGGCTACTTATGAAAAACTTGCTGCAAGCCTAGTTAGCACACAGGACCCATCAAAAGTTGAAGTTGTTGCAGGTGCAACAGAATCATCAAACGGATTCAAGGAAGCAGCAGCTAAAGCCCTTGAAAGTGCTAAATAATTAATCTGATACTTAAAAATAAGAAAGCATATCAGCTGTACTTATGTACGCTGATATGCATTTTTTTATTGTCCCATACTGCTTGCTTACTATATATCTCTTCTCTGACGCCTTTGCCAATTATTGCTTAATCATATAACCTATTATAATTATTCCGATAATATTTACTATTAACCTTATAATCGTAAATTTAAATCCCAATGCTGAAATTTCAAACAAAAGCATGGGAATTTTAGCAGCTGATCAGGCGCCCATAAAAATAATTACATTTGAAAATCTGCTCCCTTTTTTCATTAATACCAGGGCTACAGGAAAGGCTGCATATAAAGGATCTGCTGCAAAGGAGCCATATTAGTATTTTTATTGGGGGTATTTAAATAATTAATAGCCGTTTTATAAATATTTTTTTATTTCTTCTGATGAGGGTACCCTGCCCATAATCTTTACTTTCTCATCTATAACAAGAGCCGGGGTTTTCATTACCCCGTAAGACAATATCTTCTTGACATCCTCTACCTTTTCTATAGCCGCATCTATGCCCATTTCATTTACGGCCTTTCTTGTGTTTTCCTCCAATCTCCTGCAATTTGCACATCCTGAACCTAAGACCTTTATTATCATACATTCCATCTCCTTTTTAATTTAAATAAAAATATATGAAAAAGTATTAAATAAGTAGCCTATTATGATTATCCCCATTGTCACTATAGCCGCGAAAATTATCAAAAGTTTTGGCTTCACAATCTTACCAAGCATTATTAAGGAAGGAAGCGAAAGGGCCGTTACCGCCATCATAAAGGATAAGACAGTGCCGACAGGTACTGATTTATCAAACAACGCCTCAGCTATTGGTATGGTGCCGAAAATATCACCATACATAGGCACTCCTATAAGAGTCGCCAATACAACTGCAAAGGGGTTATTATCACCAATGGCTTTTTCTACTATATATTGAGGAATCCAATTGTGTATTAAAGAACCAATGCCCACGCCAATTAATATATAAATCCACACTCTGCTGATTATTTCTACTACCTGCTCTTTTGAATATAATATCCTTTCACTGCGGGACATTTTTAGAATTTCACCTTCCGTATTCTCTATCTCCCGGACATAACCTTCCACATATTTTTCAAGTCCCATTTTATCTATAAGTGTACCGCCTGTTACCGCAAGTATTAAGCCCACAATAACATAAGCAATTGCTATTTTGGCTCCAAAAAAGGACATTAATATTAATAAGGAAGCTAAATCCACCAGAGGAGACGATATTAAAAAAGAAAATGTTACTCCCAGGGGAAGCCCTGCCGATGTAAATCCTACAAAAATGGGCATGCTTGAGCAACTGCAAAATGGAGTAATAGTTCCTAACAGTGCCCCTAATACATTTCCCTTTATGCCTTTTATCCCGCCCAGGATATTTTTTGTTCTCTCAGGGGGAAAGTAACTTTGTATATATGAAATAATAAATATAAGCGCCGATAATAATATAAAAATCTTTATGGTATCATATATAAAAAAATGTATACTTCCACCCAGTCTCTCATTGATTGATAACCCTATCAAATTTTCCACAGCCAACCGTACCAGCTCGTAAAGCCATGTCATTTTCAGCAGCTGATTGTTTAGTGCCTGGAATATTTGAACTAATATATCCACTAAAATCCCCCCAGAAAGCTTCAGGATGCTGCCCTTTAATTATTAAACCAATGCCTTGTATTATTTGCTATCTTAACCAAAGTCAGCATAATCGGTACTTCAGTTAACACTCCTACAACCGTGGCCAAGGCTGCTCCTGATTGTAAACCAAAGCTTGCAATGGCAACGGCTACAGCCAGTTCAAAGAAATTGCTGGCTCCGATCATGCCTGCCGGAGCCGCTATGCCGTGGTTAAGTTTCCATAATTTTGCCCACCCATATGCAATGCTAAATATAAGAAAAGTTTGTATCGTCAGGGGAACTGCAATTAAAAATATATGCAGGGGATTATTTAAGATGATCTCGCCCTGGAACGAAAATATTATAACCAATGTCAGAAGAAGTCCCATTATGGTGATATTATCAAATTTCTTTAAAAATACATTGTTGAAATACTCAATTCCTTTATTCTTTATAACATTGCTTCTGGTAATATAACCTGCCGCAAGCGGAATAACAACAAATAAAACCGTTGATAATATGAGAGTTCCATAAGGCACAGACACATCACTTACGCCTAAAAGAAATGCTACTATTGGTGTAAAGGCAAAGAGTATAATCAAATCATTAACTGCTACCTGTACCAAAGTATATGCCGGGTCTCCCTTGGTTAAATGGCTCCACACAAAAACCATTGCAGTACAGGGGGCCGCCCCTAGAAGCACTACGCCGGCAAGATATTCCGTGGCAAGGTCAGCTTCTATAAATGGCCTGAATACGATTTTTAAGAAAAATGCTGCTATAAGATACATTGTAAAAGGCTTGATGAGCCAATTCGTCACGCAGGTTACTACAAGACCTTTAGGCTTTTTAGTTGCGTTTACTATGCTGGTAAAATCTATTTTAAGCATCATGGGGTATATCATAAGCCATATGAGTATGGCTACGGGTATGGATACATTGTAATATTCAAATTTATTTAAAACCTGAGGTATAACAGGTAAAAACTGTCCTACTGCAATGCCGGCAACTATACATAGAGCCACCCATAATGTCAGGTATCTTTCAAAAAAACCTATCCCGCTTGCCTTAGCCTTGCTTTCTGCTGTCATAAAAACTTCCTCCTTATAATTCAATAACGTTATTTTTTATACTTTCGGCTAAATCCTTAACCTTTTCTTCTATAAGCTTTGCGGTTTTTCTGAACTCATCCTCACCTTTTCCTGTTGGGTCGTCCAGTCCCCAATCTTCTATATGTTTTGCATACACAATAGGACATACCACATTGCATCCCATCTTTATAGCTATATCAACTTTGGGTAAATCTTCAATGAGCTTTGGATATTGCGTTTGGTTCATATCAACGCCGTACATTTCCTTGATTACCTTAACCGCATCCGGATTTAACTCTGTTTTTTTCTCCGTACCTGCTGAATAGCATTGGAAAACATCAGATGCAAATAGTTTTCCCAAAGCCTCTGACATCTGAGAACGGCAGGAATTGTGCACACATATAAAAGCCACCTTTGGCTTCATATGATACCCTCCCATAAATTATAATTTTATTACTTAAAGCAAGACTTGCCTACCTTTAAATCATCGCAGCTTAAACCGCTGTTTCTATACTTAGCAAGTCTCTCATTGTCTGCCAGACACATTTTTAATTTGGCAGTTTCCTTTTCGATTATATCCTTAAGAAAAGGAAATTCTGATAAAGCATCCTGATTTATCTTGTAATATACATATTTGGCAACCTTATAAAATTTAAGTATATCGGCGTTGGTAAGCTTGACTAAGTGCCGTGATGCATTTGATTGGTTAATATTCAGAATGGTTTCCAGCTCACAGACGCATAAGTCTCCGCCCCTTAGAATATTTATCATCCTTATGCGGGTTTCATCCGCCAATGCCTTTATCACTTGCATTAAATCCAAATTATAACCTCCTCATATGAACATATTCGATTTTAATCATATGATATGCTGAAAGTTAAAATAAGTCAACCTTTATTCTATAAACTTAATATGGATTTAACAAAGAAAAAAAGCCTGTAATAAACAAGCTTTTAATAAAATTATCACAGCAGCTTTTCCATTATTGTCACATTTACATATTTACCGTCCAGTATTCCGTGATTCATATAAGTTCCAACTTCTCTGAAACCTAAGGATTTATATAGCCTCTTTCCCGGTTCATTAAAATCAAAAGCACTTAATACGAGCTTATCAAACTCCTGCTTTTTTGCAACATCAATGAGATAATTCAAAAGGATTTTACCAAGTCCCTTTCCCCTCATAGACCTTTCGATATATATAGATATATCTGCAACACCGCTGTAACAGCATTTTGAACTAAAAACATTAATAGATGCCCAGCCATAAACCTTGTCTTGTTCATCAGCTATTACCAAAACCTTATAGCCTTCACTTCTGCCAATCATATAGTCTCTCATTTCATTTTCAGATACTAAATCCGCATCCAGTGTCGCCACCCTGTCTTCTATTCCTTGGTTGTATATTTGAGTAATTATTGAGATATCATCCAATCCTGCTTCTCTTGTCACGTATCCCATAATTAGCTCACCTACTTTATGGCTTTAACACTGGCACCGGCATATGCACCGTCAAGCAAATCTATATCCCTGCCATTTAATATGCCTTCAATATCTTTGCTGCCTGCGATGCTCTCTATGACTTCCTTTGTATATATATTAACCGGCTCAATCTCAATATTTTTGAAGCCCGCTTTTTCTAAAATAGCTCTGTATTCATCAACATGCAGGGCGCCTGCGATGCAGCCTGCCCACATTTCAACATTTCTTTTCATATTATCGGGAACATCTTTTAAAGCAATTATATCGGCAATTGCAAGCCTTCCTCCCTTTTTCAATACCCTGTATACTTCACTTAACGCTTTTTCCTTGCTTTCACAAAGATTTATTACACAATTAGAAAGTATAACATCAAATTTTTCTTCGGGAAAAGGTATATTTTCAATCTCGCCCTTTATAAATTCTACATTTTTAACACCTATTTTTTCTTTGTTTTTATTGGCAAGCTTAAGCATTTCATCTGTCATATCCAAACCGTATACTTTACCGCTATTGCCTGCATATCTTGATGCAATAAAGCAATCTATGCCTCCGCCGCTTCCCAAATCCAGAATTGTCTCGCCTTCTTTCAATTCAGCAAAGGCTATGGGATTGGCACATCCTAGAGATGCATTTATTGCCTCAACCGGAAGTCCCATCAGATAATCCATATCGTAAATAATTGAATTATCAGAGACACAGCAGGATGAACTTGAGCTGCAGGAACAGCCTGCGCTTTCATCCACCTGTTTTGCTATACTGCCATAGTATTCTTTTACCTTTTCCTTAATTTCAGAACTCATGATTTTCCCCTTTCTATTTACAACATTTATTTTTATTTACTGCTTCTACTAAAAGAATCATACTCTCTATAACCTGTTCTCTTTTATCTTCCGGTATGGAAGCAAAAACGTCCTTATAATATACTTCCATATTGCTTTCAATTGTTTTGAATACTTCTAATCCTTTCCCTGTCAATCTAATTACCAAATATCTTCTGTCTTCGGGATGTGTTTCTCTTATGGCAAGCTCCTGACTCACAAGATTGTTGACTGTCCTGCTCATGGTGCTGTTATCAAGATTTAGAGTTTCTGCAAGTTCATTTAATGAAATCTCTTTTTTTCTGCCTATCTCTATAATTGCATGACACTGTGAAAGAGTAGTACCGCAGCAGGATGCTTCGCTTCTGTCTAAAATACCTAAGTTTCTTACCAATATTCTTATAAGTTCTCTTAAGTAATTGCTGTCATTTTTATACAAGTTAACCACCTCTGATATAATTGTAATATAAAACTGTTGTAATATACAACTATTGTTTTAAATTTTAAACCGGAAAAATACAATCTTTATCCTGATTATTATAGTTATTATTCCCATATCAATGTTATAATTATTGATAACAGTTCTCATTAATTATATTTATAAGGAGCTTAATTATGAATCTAGCAAATAAATTGCAGACTGTTATTATACTTACTTCGGTACTTCTGGGCATTGTACTCGGACAACTCAGTTTCGCACAAGCCCATGCAGATAAATTGATAATGCCATTTTTGATGATAATGCTCTATGGACTGTTTCTCCAAATTCAGCTCAGAGATATAAAAAATTCCTTCTTAAATTACAAATTCACTTTTACATCGGTAGCCATTAATTTTATATGGACTCCTGTTTTTGCCTGGCTGCTGGGGAGAATATTGCTAAATGATGTCCCAGAACTATGGCTGGGCTTTATTATGTTAATGGTTACTCCCTGCACAGACTGGTATTTGGTTTTTACAAGTCTTGCCAAAGGAAATGTTCCATTGGGAGCATCCATTCTTCCTTTGAATTTTATACTTCAGATTGTACTTCTGCCATTTTATCTCGTTTACCTGGGAGGCGCCTTTGTAAGCATTGATGTATTCAACCTTCTTCGGGGAACCTTATTTGTGCTGGCAGTACCGCTGATTTTAGCAAGCATATCAAGAAAGTTATCCGTTAGTTTTTTTAATAAGGAATGGTTTGATAAAAATATTTTATCTAAAACAAATGCCATACAGATGATTTTCCTCAACCTTGCTATTGTGGCTATGTTTGCATCCCAGGCAAGTATAATGATTAAAAATCCTGCACTTTTCTTAAAGCTGCTGCCGCCGGTAATTATATTTTTTATAGTCAACTTTATAGTTGGTCAACTTACAGGAAGAGCTCTTAAGTTTCAATATAGAGATATCGTCGCGCTCAACCTGACTACACTTGCAAGAAATTCACCTATTTCTTTAGCAATAGCTGTGGCTTCTTTTCCTGATAAACCCTTAATATCCTTAGCATTGATCATAGGTCCTTTAATTGAGCTTCCGGTTCTGGCTCTTATATCCCAGCTTTTATTGATGATTCATACCAGCACTCCGATTAATAATAAACTATAAAACTATCTCATATAGTTTAAACCAAACTAATTCGGGTATGTTTAATCCAAGGTCAACAGTTCCCACATATCTGTATCCGCACTTTTCATACAATGAAATTGCAGGGGCATTATGAATAGAAACATCTAAACGGATTGCTTTCATTTTCTGTTCCATACTATAACTTTTAGCAAAATCCATTAATCTTCTTGCGACGCCTTTTTCCATATATTTCGGGTGGACCGTAAGGGTATGTATCACGATTATGTCATTATAATCCGCTTCAATTCCCCAGGTAATCTGAGAATATGCGATTTCAGGTTTATGATTTAATATTACGGAACCTGCTATTTCATTATCTATTTTCAATATAAATAAGCTATTGCTCTCAATCCCATTAACGGCTGTTTCCCTAACAGGATATATCCCCTTTGCCCATCCCGGATAGTTTATGCCCTGCGCTAAATAATCATTTAAATTATCATATAGATTTTCTAATTGATCTATATCATTTATTGATCCCTTTTCAATAATATAGCCATTGCTATCCGGCTTTTCCATGAATGTATTAAATGCCTGAACACTATCCATCGGCTATCACTTCCTATAACATAAATAATCTCTATTATACACTACTTTACCGCGGCTCACTATATGCTTTCATCGTATCCTTCATTTGAAAATGAATAACCTTGCACTGTCTGCATCAAAAATTGCATCTTTTTCAGACTCAGATTGTGTTTATATCAGAATTAATTTGTTCAATATATTATCAATTGCAAGCTTGCGGCATAATAATTAAATATAAAAATATTTTATGGGGGCAGTTATATGTTTTGTGGGAAAGAAAAGAAAACAGATAAGAAAGGAGCTCCAATACCAAAAATTGAACAGTTACTCCCTGATATGATGGACATATCGGCAACGGATTCAGTAAAAATAAAATGCTCTGCCATCGAGATAGTAAGTATGCTGGAAGTACACCATCCGGATATGATTAGGGTTCTGACGGATTGCAGCATGACTCTTAATGAGGCAAAGCTTTATTTAACCCGAGTTATTGAAATGTCTCTTTCGCACCATATGATGCACAAAATATAAAATTTTCTGCCTTTTACAGCCTTTGGAGCAAGTTTATATCATATTAAACTTTAAGGATATGCAATAATGCATATCCTCATTATCATAATGATACTTTCCTTATACGAGGAACTACAGTATCTACATCATCTTTAAGCTGTCTAAAGATAGAAGAAATACCTAAAAAGGCCATAAGCAGACCCAGCCCTAAGTCTCTGTATACCCAGCCTGCTATCTCCGGATGAGTGAAAGAAATTATATAGTTCTCCAGAGACACATAAGCGCCTTCCTGAATCATAAGGATTGCTAAGCTTACAAGTTCGGCAGCTATTACTGAAAATGTCGTTGCAGCTCCTATAATAAATCCGGTTGGCTTTCCTATTTTTCCTTTAAATAATGTGTAGCCTTTTAATGATGCTTTTCCGATTAGAAACCCTAAAATTGATGCGTAAAGACCTAAATAATTCTCTACAATTACCCAGGGTATAACACCCACCAGGCCGCCTAATAATGCACCTATAAATCCTATTGCATAGTTTTTTTCTTCCGTAGCGTATTCCTTGCTCATTTCTTCCACATCATCTATGGATTGCCTATAACACGTACCGCACAAGGATACTATGCTATCGTTGATGGCCACAGTATCGTGGTTTCCCTGAGCTCCGCATATAGCGCAATGCTCCTTGCCGTATATGCCTTCGCTTAAAAAGAAATCTGTCAATGCCTTTAATATGGCATCCATCTCCTGAATTTTCATAGGCCGGATTAACTCTTTATATTTTACAGTCAAAACATTGCTCTCAATGCTATATTCGGATATTTTTAACCTTTTCTTATTCTCTTTTATAAAACTGAATATTTTTTCTTTCTGTTCTTCCGTTAGATTTGGAATCATTGTTGTAAAAACCTTGTAGTTTCTTCCGTCAAAGGCAGTAAATATATAACCGTTATAATTCCCGTAAACAAAATTCTTGTCAAGCTGCCATCCTTTTAATTTTGCCCACTTTTTAAGTCCTGGAAAGATCATTGTTGTCCTCCTCAAATAGTTGCCTTTTATTGTAATTATAAAGTTTTATTAAATTTCAGTCTACATACATATATTGGATATGAGGTAAGTATGTGAGCTAATTCTATATCACTTATAATCAGATTTTCATTAACAGTTTACAATTTTATTCTTTATTATTTCGAAATTTTTTATGAAAATAAGCGAACTTAAATTTTAATGTAAGAAATTTTATTGGTCGTCAGCATCCCATTTTTCAACAGGTGTCATTTGCCCGTTTTTATAAATCCATCGCTGATAAAAAGGCTGATTAAATCCATCAGGTTTCAGGCCACGATTCATTATAACAATGCTGCCGCTCTTACATTTGTTATCGTAAAGTAACCCAACAGCAACTTCATAGTTATCCCATTGTATTCTTTTTAATTTATTACTGACAGGATCAAACAGATAAGCCCCGTAGTAATTCCCCATTGAACCGCCGCCCCATTGAAGTGTAATAAGCACAGGTGTTTTTGCCCCTGCATCATAAATGCCTATCATGTTTAATATGCCCGTTTTTTCATCAAGAAGAATATCGCCTTCGGCAGACTTGACCATAAGAGAGCCTCCATTTTCAAATAATGATATGGGTGTTGGTGACGGAGGACCGGTTATTATCTCATTTATTCCATCTCCGGTTAAATCTGTTGACCAGCTGCTGTACATTTCGTCAAGCTGAGATTGTAAAATCTTATTTTGATTTTGTAACAGCTCTATTTCCTTGTTAAGAATCTCATTTTCTTGCGTTAATTTTTGAAGTTCATCCTGTTTTAATTGCAATTCATGGTCATAATCAATAGATGTCTTAGAAGCATTACAGGAAGAAACTAGAAACAATAGTGCAAAAGCGATTGTTAATACAGCACTTTTTTTAAGCAAGCCTTTCACCTCCCTATGCCTTCATTTAAACTAATAAATTCTTTACATTTATCCTTACATATGGCCGTTCTACCGTTCTATCCTACATTCTTGAAATTCCAATCGAAAATACCGTCAATAGGCAATAATTACTGGCTGTCTATTAAAACAAGAATAGTTTTTAAATACTGAAGAGAAGCAAGTATGATATGTACGATGAGTGTAACTTTACCAGGCAGGGCTTATAATTTAGCTAAGACGCTTAATGAGAAAATTATGAACCTAACATCTTCTTAACTCTTTCTCGAACTTCTACTGATAAACATCCTTCTAATGCTCTCTTCAATAGAATAGGTTTTTTAACTCCATTTGATAAAAGATATTTTTCTATCATTTCTACTTTGGGCTGTCTATTAGGAATTAATTGATAAATAACATACCAATCCTCCAAGGAAGTGAAAGGAATGTCCACCTCATTAATTATTTTAAATTCTGAAATGGAGTTATGGTCAAAGATATACTCAAATACTCCATGGTTATGATTAACTGTAAATCCTGCCATTACGTCAACATCAATTTCATCTATTATATATTCATAGAAGTATTTTGTTGAGTATGTCGTAGTCCTTTCCCATTCCTTTCTTTCACCAATACTTTTAAGAATTTCATTTGCTTTTTCTATATTCTTAATATCTACAAAAATATCTATATCATTAGGTTTATCTACAAGTCCAAATTGATTTAGTAATATTGAAGCGCCAACTCCCCAGGTTATCTCATTATCATTCAATTTTTCACCAATGAGACTTAAAACCTTAAAAATCACATTAACCACCTCACAAATAAAATATTATCTTTGTCCTTTTGTAAATATCATCCTAACCATTTAACTTAAAAATAATTTTTCGACCAGTTTATCATTTTCCTCACTCTCTAAATTCTCATTCTCATTCTGAATATAATGTACTGTATCCACTTGGAATAATCATTATATCTTGTTAATCTGCAGCAGACATTAATTGAAGCTTATATCTAACCTCACCCACTTATATTTGTCGTGTTCCTCCGATAATCTTACCTTGTTATTCTTAGTTTTACACAGGTATATAATTCCGGTGATTTGATATTTATCATTTATGATATTCCATGTATCTAAAATTCTCATAGGAGTTACTGAAAGACCGGTTTCCTCTTGAACTTCCCTATTCAATGTTTCTTCAGCAGTTTCTCCAAATTCCATTCTTCCTCCCGGAAGTTCCCATACATTCTCTTCTTTCCTGGTTTTATGCATAATTAAAAAATTATTTTCATGAAGAATTAGGGCTTTAACAGCAAAATATATTTTATTATCTTTCATTGTATATCCCCCACTTTAATAATTCTTAATCAGAACTATAAATAATAGTTAAACACGTTTAAATGCTGTTTTATTCTAATATTAAAGCAACATTATTTAACTTAAATAGAGCATTGGGCTCAACTTTTAAGGTTGTGTTTTCCTGACCGCATCCCCCGTAGATAAAAGGATAATTTAAAAGCCTTCTATCCACTATATAAGGCAATGGAATTCCGAACATGGGAACGTTTCCAGCAGGAAATCCGGTTACAGTTTTAACTTCGTCTTTAGTTGCTAATCTGACATCTTTACTATTTAAAATATTTTTTATTTCCTTGAAATCAACTCGGCCTCTTTCGCCGGATATAACCAATGCATAAAATCCAGCATCGGTATATATTATCAATGTCGGAGCCATTTGAGCGATATCAATTTTGAAATAATCGGCGCCTTCTTTTGCAGTATAAATAGGTATATCATTATGAATCAATTCAAATAAAAAGCCATCATTTTTTAAAACATCTTCTATGTTTCCCATTAAATTACCTCCGTTTAATACGCATATAAAGGATGTTCGTAATTATAAAGAAGTGTGAAATAATCAAATAAATTTTTCGTAAGATACGGCATATTCCTTAAATCCATGTTTCTCATACAATCTTTTTGTATTATGGTTACAGAAATAGGCATGTAACCTTATCCTGTTTATTCCGGATTAGACCCCTTACTTTGGACAAGATCGCCCAATAACTACGAATATCTCAGTATTTTAAGATTTTATATTATGACTATAAACGTATAGCCATACTTTCAATTTCCTTTCCAAGGTTTTGAGCAT